>JBBSOM010000346.1:0-4371 GCA_038259715.1 Longimicrobiales bacterium | reverse complement strand
GGCGTCCTCGCTCCGAACGCTCGAGCCCGATCAGCCGTCATCGCCATCGGCAGGCCTCAGGCGGAGCCATCCCCACCCGCACACACCACACCCTCAGCACCACCAGCCGCTCCGCCCGATCCCGAACCCGCTCGACGCGCCAGCCCCCGCGCGGATTCGCTGGGCCCTGCTCCTCGCGCGCATCTACGCGGTCCTGCCGCTGCTCTGCCCCGCTTGTGGCGGCCAAATGGCCATCCTCTCCTTTCTCACCGACCCGCCCGTCGTTTCGGCCATCCTCCTGCATCTTGATCTCCCCCACCGACCCCCGCCCCTCGATCCCGCCCGCGCGCCCCCGCAGGGTGACTTCCTGCTCGACCAGACCCCCGCCTTCGATCCCGCACAAGCCGATCCCGAGCCCGACTTCAGCTTCGGCCAGTCCCGGCCTCCAGACTTCGACGACTGACATCCCCCGCTCCACCCGCGCCATCGCGCCATCCCGATGGCCCGCCCGCCGTCCACTCCCGCCACGCGTCTTCTGTCCTGGGCGTCCCAGCCCCCTCCTCTCCGACCCCTCCATCTTGCTCAACGCCCCACCGCTCCCTACCACGCCATTCGGCCTCTCTGTGCGGTTGGACTTCCTATGCCTTCAGAAGATGGACCCAGAATATGAGCAGCCTGGTGACCTTCACGGAGAAGTACCGCTCAGGCGAGGAGGCGCGGATCGAAGCTGAAGGGCCGGGGGCTGATGACGCAGATCCGCGCGGCCTCGGGGTGGGCGGGATTGATGAGCGCGTTCTGCTCCTCGGGCACGAGAGCGGAGGGGAGACGTAGCACGACCGTGCTGCCCGCCGCGAGCCAGGCGTCACCCACGCCGGCGCACTCGGGCGGCGGCACGTCGTTGGCCCACCCCTCGGGGAGCGCCTCCGCGTCTCGCGTCTCGACCGCAACGTCGTCGGGCACCTCCATCTGAAGGGCGACCAGATCGGAGGGCGCGTCCTCCTTGTCGACGTGCACCAGATATTCGAGCGCCGCGAGGGCGAGAGTTGACGCGGCGTAGACCATAGCGCCCCCGGGACTGCTCCAGCGACCGCCGTACACTCGCGCGCCCTCCTCGTCGAGCGCCTGGTGGGGTGCACGGGTGACGCGCCAGAGCTTCACGAGGGGACGCGGCTCAGCTGACGATGCCGTGCTCGATGCGCCCGAGCAGTTGATCGACCAGGAGCGCGCCCGGATCGGTGGTCAGCATGTCCAGCGGGCGGGCGCCGCCCAGAGCCCGGTTCTCCTTGCGCAGCCAGCGCCGCGCCTTCTCCGCCTCGCCCAGGGCCTCCTCGGCACGGGCGACGATGCGCATGACGCGGGCGAGCCGGTCCGACTCCGCGGCCGACAGCTTGGCGCCGGACTGACACTTCCGGGTAAGGGTTCGCCGAGTCCCGATCAGGGCGTAGACCTCAGCGGGATCCAGATCGTGGCGTTGCATGACGAACTCGAGCGCCGCGCAGGCGAGCCCATCGGCGATAACCTGGGCGAGATCGATGTTTGAGCGCACGTCGCGGCCGAGGATCTTCTCTCCCCCGAGCCGGTGCGCCACGGCGGTCGCGGTCATGGTGCCCCCGATGTGCAAGTGACTCATCTAGAATGAGCAAATGCCCACACGCGAGCAAGGGCGACGAGGTTGTGGCCTGAACAATTGCGAGCAGCCAGCCGGAACGGCGAGAGACACGAAGCCCCGCCCGGCCGACAGCCAAGCGGGGCAACGATTTACGGCAGTGCGCCCGACAGGATTCGAACCTGTGACCTCATGCTCCGGAGGCATGCGCTCTATCCAGCTGAGCTACGGGCGCGGTGCTCCCGCCAGACCAGGGCCCGGAGAGACGCTCAAGATCGCCGTTTGCCGGCGCGGGTCAAGGCGATAGACTCGAAAGCGCGCTTCACGACTGGCAAGCTTCGCGCCCGCCACCAGAGAGGCGACGGGCGCGGAACAAGAAAGAGCGCGCGAATAAGCCGAGTTCTGTCTCCGCACGCTCGCGCGGCGGAGGAGGATCATTCATCTGGGCCTGCTGTTGCCAGCGACCTCGAGCGGCCTACCCGGGACTCGGACGGGGCGGGCAACCCCTCGTCCCCTACATGGCCTTGCTCCGGGTGGGGTTTGCCATGCGACCTCTGTTACCAGAGGCCCGGTGCGCTCTTACCGCACCCTTTCACCCTTACCTGATCCGCCTTGCGGCGGCCATCGGCGGTTTGCTTTCTGTTGCACTTTCCGTCGTCTCACGACGCCCGGGCGTTACCCGGCACCCTGCCCTGCGGAGCTCGGACTTTCCTCCAGCGTGCGGCCGAAGCCGTCCGCCGGCGATCCCCACTCGCGCGCTCAACCTCTGTTGTCGATCCGTTGCTACCCCCCGGCCGGTCCGGAGTTCTGGTGTCCATAGACGGGAGGCTTGATATCCTGTGCGACGGGGCCGCAGGGCACCAGGTGCGTCCGTAGGGACGGCATCGGCTCAGAGGTCTCTTAGCAACCGCTCGCTCCGCCAGACTCGAACCACGCGCACCCGCTTATCCCCGACGCGATACACGATCCGAAATGGCGGATGGACGACTTCGCGGAGTCCGTCAATCCCGAACTCCGGAACGACCCGCCCACTGAGCGGGAACACACCCAGGCGTTCCACAGCCGAGATGACCTCACCGATCAGGCGCTCCGCAACCTCGGGGACACCAAGTTCACCATACCACGCGCGAACACTTTCGAGATCTTCGATCGCAGATCCGGCAAAGGTGATGGTATGCTGGGGCGGCACCTCAGCCCAGCCCCAATCGCGCCTTCACATCGACGAGGTCGATCTCACGACCCTCCTCGAGATCCATCAGGCCCTTGACGACGCCGCGGAGAAACGCCAACTCCTCGCTCTCGGACTCATAGCTTTCCAGCGCCTGAACCACCGCCACGCCGCGACCGCGGCTGGTGAGCAGGACCGGGCGACGGGTCTGAGCAACCTGGTGCACAACCCGCCCCGGGTTCGCCTTGAGGTCAGTAAGTGGAACGACATCCTGGGAGAACTTCGTGGACTCGGGCATGTTCGTCTCGCGGTATCTCAGTTGGCGGCAGACCTGATAATAGCGCCTGTTGATAGGTGCTGTTAAGTGGACGCTAGCGCGCCATCCCCACCCCGAGAGCCACACTCCTCGGTGCACTGCGCCATGACAAGGACGGGCAGCGTGACGCCGCGCACCGCCTCGGCCCTCGCCTCCACGGTGCGGGGGCGGTATGGTCCCCGCCATGCCAACCCAACCCGAGTACGACCTCGACGACGTCCGACGAAACATCCCGCTCCTGGCGACGCACATACCCATGAATGCCTGCTCACAGGCGCCACAGAGCACCCGTACGCGCGAGGCCGCCGAAGCCTATCTGGAGTCCTGGGGCACCGACGGCATGGATTGGGACCGTTGGATGTCCGAGGTCGAGCTCGCACGCACGGAATTCGCGGCGCTCGTGGGCGGCTCCCCGGAGGACGTCGCGGTGGGCACGTCGGTGTCTCAGCTCACGGCGAGCGTCGCGAGCGGACTCGACTACACGGGGCAGCGGTACCGGGTGGTCGTGAGCGGGGCGGAGTTCCCCACGGTGTCGCATGTCTGGCAGGCGCAGGAGCGCTTCGGCGCCGAGATCGACTTCGTTCCCGTGGACGAGGACGGGACGATCGCCCCGGAAGCGTACGACCGGATGCTCGACGAGCACACGGCCGTCGTGTCGGCGGCGCACGTGTATTACCAGAACGGGTGGAAGCAGGACGTGACCGCCATCGCAGAGCGGGTCCACGCGCACGGCGCGCTGCTCTCCGTCGATGCGTACCAGGCCCTCGGCACGGACGCCTTCGACGCGCCCGCGTCGGGAGCCGACTTCGTCGCGAGCGGCAACCTCAAGTATCTGATGGGGATTCCGGGGATCGCGTTCCTCTGGGTCCGCCCGGGACTCGCCGAGCGTCTCCACCCCGCCCTCACCGGGTGGTTCGGCCGCGCCGAGCCATTCGCGTTCGACGCGCGCCGACTCGACTGGGCGGACGGCGCCCGCCGCCTCGACCTCGGCACGCCCCCGGTGATGGAGGCGTACGTCGCGCGCGCGGGCATGGCATGGCTGCGTGAACTGGGCCTGGAAACCGTGGGCGCCTGGACGCGCGCGTTGGCCACCCGCGCCATCGAACGGGGGGCCTCGCACGGACTCCATCTTCTCGGGCCCGTCGACGCGAAGCGGCGTTCACCTTCCACGGCCTTCGCATGCGCCGACAGCCACGCGGTGGAAGCCGCCCTGCGGGCCCGCAACATCATCGCCTCGGCTCGTGGGCCGGCGATCCGACTCGCCCCGCACTTCTACAACACCCTGGACGACGTGGATCGGGC
>JBBSOM010000345.1:0-4374 GCA_038259715.1 Longimicrobiales bacterium | reverse complement strand
CTGGGTTGGGCTGTTCCCGGACGTGGAGGCGCTGGCCGACGCGTCACGGGATGCCGTTCTGCTCGCCTGGCAGGGTCTCGGATACTACCGCCGCGCCACGAACCTGCACCAGGGAGCCCAGGTGGTGCGGGAGCGCTTCGAGGGTCGCGTGCCGGACACCCTCGAAGCGCTTCGGGAGTTGCCGGGCGTAGGAGAGTACACCGGGGGGGCGGTCGCGAGCATCGCGTTCGGCCGAGCGGTACCGGCTGTGGACGGCAATGTGAAACGCGTGCTGGCCCGGATGTTCGACGAGCCGGCGCCCGGCGCGGCCTGGCTGCGCGAGACCGCGACCGCGCTGGTCGCGCCCGAGCGCCCGGGCGATTGGAACCAGGCGCTCATGGAGTTGGGCGCGACGGTGTGCACGCCGCGAACACCGTCGTGTGGTGCGTGCCCGTGGTCCGGGTGGTGCGCCGCGCGGGCCGCGGGCACTCAGCTCGAGCGGCCCGTACCGCCCAAGCGGAAGGACGTACCGACCCGGCGGTTCGCGTCGGCCGTGGTCGTCGATGCGGGCGGGCGGACACTCCTGATACGGCGCCCCGAGGGTGGGCTGCTGGCCGGCATGTGGGCCTTTCCCGAGGTGCCGGCGGACGCAGACGTGATCCAGGCGGCCCGGCGCGCGGCGGGAGCTGCCGGGGCGTCGCTGGCGCCCGGCTCCGAGGCGTTCGGGGCTCCCCGCCGACTCCCACAGGTACGCCACCGCTTCACGCACCTCGATGCGACGTACGTTCCGGTGCTTCTGGCGGGAACGGGCGTGGACGCCGACCATCGCCGTTGGATCACGCTCGACCGCCGCGAAAGCCTCGCTCTTCCGGTGGCGCAGGAGAAGATCGCGAAGGCTGCCGAAGAGGTTTTGGCAGCCGTTTCGATCATTCGTTCAACGAACCCACCAACCCGATAAGGGGCGCGCCATGCGCATCGCCGATACGACCTGGATGCAGATCGAGAAGTACCTGAAGCACGATGACCGCTGTGTGCTCCCGCTGGGGAGCACGGAGCAGCACGCCTACCTGAGCTTGTGCGTCGACGCGATCCTCTCGGAGAAAGTCGCGGTCGACGCGGCTGAGCCGCTGGGCGTGCCGGTCTTTCCATGCGTGGCCTATGGGCTCACGCCGTACTTCATGGCCTTTCCGGGCACCGTGACGCTCTCGCCCGACACGTACGGCCGCGTTCTGGTCGAGATTCTTGGCAGCCTCCACCAACATGGCTTCCGCCGGATCCTCGTGGTGAACGGCCACGGCGGGAACGCGGTCGCACGCCCCGTCGCTGAGGCGTGGGCGGAGGAGCGCGAGGGCACGCAGCTGCTCTGGCACGACTGGTGGCGCGCCCCGAAGACGATGGCTGCCGTGAAGGCCATCGACGAGGCCGCCTCGCACGCGTCCTGGATGGAGGGTTTCCCGTGGACACGGGTCGCGCTGGCCGAGCCGCCAGCCGAGCACAAGACGTCCGTGGACCTGAGCGGGCGCGAGGAACTCTCGGCCGCAGACTTCCGGGCGCGCCTGGGCGACGGGTCGTTCGGCGGCTGGTACGAGCGGCCGGACGAGGAGATGCACGCGATCTGGCGACTCGGCGTCGAGGAGACGCGGGCCGTTCTGGACGGGGGGTGGGGCCGATGAACGTCCGCTTCGACGACCGGACCGTGCTCGTGACCGGGGCGGGACATGGCTTCGGCCGGGCCATCGCGGGTGCCTTCGCGACCCGAGGAGCCAAGGTGTTCGCGTGCGACGTGAACGCCGAGGCGCTCGCCGAGACTGCGGACATCGTGGGCGAGGCGTGCGAAGTGACCGTGGTGGACATCACCAACCGCGACATGGTGCAGGCGTGGGTGCATGGCGTGCTGGCCGTGACGGGACGTATCGACATTCTGGTGAACAACGCGGGGGGCGTGCTCGGGCAGGTCGGGCGCCCACTCGAGGAGGTCACGCCGGCCGAGTGGCACGGCGTCGTGGCGGTGAACCTGAACGGAACGTTCTGGTGTTGCCAGGCGGTCGCGCCCGCCATGAAGGCGGCGGGGTACGGTCGGATCGTGAACATCTCGAGCGGGGCGGGGCTCGGGGTGAGCCTCACGGGCATCCAGGCGTACGCCTCGGCCAAGGCGGGGCAGATCGGACTCACGCGCCAACTCGCGCACGAACTCGGGCCCTGGGGGATCACGGTCAACAACGTGGCGCCTGGTTTCGTGCGCTCGAATCCGAGCACGGAACGGCAGTGGGCGTCCTACGGGGAGGCAGGTCAGAGGGAACTGATCCAGCGGATCGCGCTTCGACGGCTCGGCACGCCCGCGGACATCGCGCACGCGGTGCTCTTCTTCGCGTCGGACTTTGCGAGCTGGGTGACCGGCCAGGTCATCTCGGTGGACGGCGGGAAGACGCGGTAGCCGGTCGTCAGTCGATCTTCGCGCTGCGCTGCAAGTCGACGACCCAGGGTGGGGTCTGGGCCAGATACGCTTCGATCATTCCCGCACGCTTGAAGTAGTAGCGGGCGTTCAAGCCCTGGAAGATGACCGTCACGGCAATCACGGCCACGTACACGAGGACGGTCAGTTGCCTCACCAGGTCGGTGCCGACCCCCGTCAATTCCTGGAGTTGAGCCAACTCAGGGTCGGGCACGGCGGTCGCTCCGCGCGCGATGCTCCAGATGCAGTACGCGATGATGAGCGACATCAGCCCAACCTGGTTCTTGCCGAGCTTGCGCGCGGCCTCCGGCTCGAAGCGCCGAATGCCGTCCCGGCCGCGAAACTCGTTTCGCGCCACAACGCCCATGCCGACACCGAGGATCAGGACCACGGGATTGGTGAGGCCGAACAGGATCGTGAGCACCGCGAAGGCCCCGATGGACCATCCGTTGAACGCCGCGACCTTGGCTGCGCCGACCACCTTGCCGGCTCGGACGCGCGCGTCCTCGAGCGCTTGACGCTGTTCCGCGGAGAGTTCGGGGTTGCCGGACATGTCGCGTCGTTCAAGCCACCAGGCGCGCGCCCCCCACTGCATTGCTCGGACAGGCTCCTACAGGCTCATGCCTCCCATCGGATCGAAGCCCTGGTACCCCTTCTTGGTCTGCGGCCCTTCGTGGCGCGCACGGGTGTACCCCCCGCCGGAACTGCGGCTGATGCGCTTTTGCGCGACCAGCGCTTCGAGGGTGAGTTCGCACGCGGCGGCCCTCACGCCGTCGCCGTCTCCGGAAGGTGCGAGGCCCAGGTTCTCGACGAGCTTCAGCAGGCCGGGCACCAGCTCGTACCCCTGGATGCACGCCGTGGCCGCCGCGTCCTCGCCGACCCGCAGCGCGCCCCCCGTCTCGAAGTACTCGACCATGTCCTCGACGTCCACACCGCCCGCGCGCTCCTCGAAGCAGCGAGCTGCGGCGCCCTGGATCAGTTCGCGGGCGATCCGGTCGTGGCCGTGCAACTCCCCTTCGTACTCGAGCTCCACCTTGCCCGTGATGGCGGGGAGCGCCTGGTACAGGTCGGCGATGCGCGGCACGATCTGGACTTCTCCGTTCGCGAGGGCGCGCCGTTCCGCGTTCGAAACGATAGTTTCCATCACCGTGATCGGTAGGCGCTGGCTCACGCCCGAGCGGTGGTCGATGCGCTTGTCGTCGCGGGCCAGGAAGGCGATCAGTTCGACGACCTCTTCCACGAAGTCGGGCACCTTCACGTCCAGGCCGTCCCGCGCGACCCAGGCTTCCTGGCGCGTGATGTCCATCCCGATCTCGACCTTCTCGGGGTAGTGCGTGCGGATCTCGGCGCCGATGCGGTCCTTGAGCGGCGTGATGATCTTGCCGCGCGCCGTGTAGTCCTCGGGGTTCGCGGTGAAGACCATCATGACGTCGAGCGCCAGCCGGATCGGGTAGCCTTTTACCTGCACATCCCCTTCCTGGAGGATGTTGAAGAGGCCCACCTGGATCTTCCCAGCCAGGTCGGGTAGCTCGTTGATGGCGAAGATGCCCCGGTTGGCGCGGGGCAGGAGCCCGAAATGGATGGTCAGTTCGTCGGCCAGGATGTGACCGCCGCGCGCCGCCTTGATCGGGTCGACGTCGCCGATCATGTCGGCGATGGTCACATCCGGCGTCGCCAATTTCTCGACGTAACGGTACTCGCGATCCGTCCATGCGACGGGCGTGTCACTCCCCTGTTCGTCGATGAGCAGGCGCGCGTACTTCGAGATCGGGTGCAACGGATCGTCGTTGACCTCGCTCCCAGCCACGATCGGCATCGCCTCGTCGAGCAACTCTACGAGTTGCCGGAGGATGCGGCTCTTCGCCTGTCCCCGGAGGCCCAGCAGAATGAAGTCGTGGCGCGAGAGGACCGCGTTCACGATCTGGGGGATGACCGTCTCGTCG
>JBBSOM010000344.1:0-4378 GCA_038259715.1 Longimicrobiales bacterium | reverse complement strand
CTGTTGGCGGAGGCGGAGGGGGTAGCGACGCCGTCGGGCTCGTCGCTGCCCGGCCTGGACGACTTCCAGCGAGGCCGGATCGAGAGCCTGAAGAAGATGTCCGCCGAGGAGACCGTGCCGGCGTTCGCAGGGTTGCTCGTGGGCGCCGACGGTACGCTCTGGGTGCGCGAGTACCGACTTCCCGGCGAGCCGAAGGCGGAACGCTGGTTCCGCATGGGACCGGACTTCCGCCCGGGCGGCTGGCTCGATGTGCCGGAGGACGGTCGGCTCCTGGCCGCCGGGTTCGGCCTCCTCGTAACGGTGGTCGAAGACGACATGGACGTCGAGAGCATCGTGGTGCACCGGATCTCCTCGAAGGGCTCGTCGAGGTAAAAGCGCGACCCGGTACCTCTGGCTCGCTCGCGTCCCGGCACTGATTGGCGGGCCACAGCGAAGCCGAGCCGTGATACGCGACGCCCCGTCCTCCGCCTGAGTGGGCCAGGACATACGAAGACGTTCGTAATTAGGCCTGTGCCCTTACGTTGTTCGTAGAGGATTCGGCTCTCGGTGCCCTCCGAGTTCAATGAGCCGCGTCTCCAGCTCGACTTCCTCCGTGGCGGAGGTTCCCAATGCAACGCTCGCGTCCCCTTCTTGTTGTCTCGCTATTCGCTTCCGTCTTCGCCTGTCGGCCGGATCTTCCACCTGGCCTGGACGATCTTGTTCCGGACTCGGAATTCGAGATCGTCGACGGCACGGGCTCCGGCTTCGAAGCAGGGCAGTCTCTCCGCCTTTCCACCTTGCAAGGCAAGCCCGTCATCCTCGACTTCTGGGCCACATGGTGCGGACCGTGCAAGGCTCAACATGCCTATCTCGGAGAACTGAAGGCTCAGTACGGCGACCGCATCGAGGTGCTCGGGGTCCTCTACCAGGACCCGCCGGGAAACCTGGCTTCCTGGCTCAAGCACAATGAGACGGCATTCCCCACGGTCCTCGAGCCGGAGGGCCAGCTCACCAAGAGGTTTCAGGTGAATGGGATTCCCCGGCTCGTGATGCTGTCCCCTGAACGGCGGTTGTCCTGGGACATGCTCGGGTCTTGGGGACGAGACAGCGTAACCGTGCGCCTCCACCAGATGCTGGATGACGATTGGTCTCCGCGCTGATCTTATTGCACGCTCGAGGATGTCACAGAGTCACGCGGCATGGCGAGAGCGGGACGAAAAGCGCCGAGCGGGTGGCTGGCCTTTCGGAAGGACCTTGTGGCACTTGGTACCCTCCGGGTGATAGACGATCCCGTCGCCCGGCCGAAGCCTTGCAAAAACGTTACCGTGCACGGTAACATATAAGATGGGCAAGGTCCGTCGAGGCGGCTTCGTGTTCGTCACGTGGAAGGGTGACCACAGCCCCTATCACGTGCATGTCTACCGAGACGGCACGCTCGTAGTGAAATGGGACTTGGAGAACGATGTCGCGATGAGGGGGAAGGCGACGGCCAGGATTCTCCGTCTCATTGGTGAGCTCCGCGAGGAGGGACTGCTGTGAAGATCGAGAACGTTCGCGCCAACAACCGCAAGAGGGTCTTTGAGGTCGAGACGGAGTCTCAGACCTATTCGTTCCCGTACGCGCTGTTGGACATCTCCCCAGACGCGGAGAACCGGGTTGCCGAGGTTTGTCCGGACGAGGAACTAGGTGGTGAGGGCTTTGTCTACCGGCTCGAGGATGGGCAGGAAGATACGGTTCATCTCGATGCGGTCCTCGAATACAGTGAAGACCCGGCCTACCTCAAGGATCTCCTACTTCACCGGTTGACGGTGGAGGCTCGGACAGCTGTGGATGCGAGCGGCCTGAGCAAGCGGGAACTGACGCGGGCGCTCGGGACGTCCGCAACACAGCTCTACCGGCTTCTAGATCCGACGAACCACACGAAGTCAGTCGGACAGTTGATTGCCCTGCTGCACCTCCTTGGTCGTAGGGTCGACGTGGTCGTAACGCCCCGTAGTCGACCAGGCCGCGGGAGCCGGCAACCTCACGGAAAAGCTGCTGTGTAGACCACGAGCCATCCGTGGCGCGGCCTCGAGCTCGGGATGAGCCAGCGGGTCTTCTTCCTACCTCCCAGCCAGCCTTTCCCGTCTGTAGCCGATCGCCCGCCGCAGCTTGTGGAGGATCCGCCCGTCGAACGGGAGCGCTGACACGCCGTCGATCCACAGGTCCACGCGTTCGCACAGTTCGTCCAAGGTACGTGCCACGGCGCGGGGCCGTAGGCCGACGGCGCTGCCAAGGGCGAGGAAGTCCTCCCGACCGATGTCCTCCCGGCTCCGTCCATTGAGCGTCAGGGCCATGGTCGTGTCGCCATAGGGATACGAGGACGGAAGATCGTACGCGGGGGTGACGCGCCACTCGCCGTTTGCCACACGAAGCACGGAGAAGTTCTTCGCGTGGGCATCGCCGTTGCAGGACAGGTAGGCGAAGGCGACCTGGCGGACGAGTGTGAGCGCGGCGACGGGCCGCGCCCGGCAGACCGACGCCAGCGCGTCGACCACGTCCTCGGTGCTCACCCGGTACTTGTCCGCAGGATACCTGCCGAGCACCTGGCAGCCATCCTCCTGGGCGAGGGCCGTGAGGCGTCCTGAAGCGTCACGCACGCGATCGAATCGCGGCACGAGGAGCCCGGGGATACCGTCGGCGTCCCTGACGATCTGTCCCTCCGCGCTCTCGATGCCCGAGCGGCGGGCGGCCTCGAGAAAGAACGCTTCGTTCAAGACGAGGTGCGGAAGCTCGGGCGGATCCAGCTTGAGGAGGAAGCAGTCGTCGTTGCGGGTCACTGGCACGTGGATCATCCGCGCCGACACCTTCTCCTGAACCCCGGGGAGCGCGACCCGGTCGATCGTCGCGGCTTCGCCCACGGAGGTGACGAACAGCTCGGCGAAACGCAGTTCTGCCCAGTCCTCCGCCGTCACGCGTGGCTCCACGTCCACGGGCTCGTCCCCGTCCGGGACGATCCGCACATTGCCCACCGCGTCGGCACCGACGGCGAGAAGGAGCGTGAATTCGTCGTCCGCCGAGGTCTTCACCGCGATCCGGAGCGCCGTGAGGCGTCGGCCCTCGGGGAGCAGTCCGGAGAAGAAAGAGGGAAGGGCGCCGGGCGCGTGGGTCACCACGGGCTCGGGGCTGAGCGGGAGCGTAGTGGCCACGGCGTCTCCGGCTCGGGCCAGGTACTCCGCGACGTAGGTGAACACGACGGCGTCCGTGCGCCGTTCCAGGACCGCGGCCCGGAGGCCGCCCTTGAGCACGGCGGCACGCTCGACCTGGCGCAACTCCCCGAGGGACCTCACGCGCCGTCACCGACCGATGAACGGGTCGTAGCGGTCAATCCCACCCGGCCACGACCGGACGCCACGAGCAGGTCGAGACCCAGTACCTCGAGCACGTCGAGCACCTTGTCGAGGCGGAGGCTGTCTTTTCCGTGCTCGACGGTGTGGACGAAGCGCTCGGAGCACCCGGCCAGGTCGGCCAGCTCCGACTGGCGCAGGCCGAGCTCGTTGCGCCGCTGTCGCACGGCGCTCGCGAGCGCCGCGACACGGGCATTCTCCATTGACAGTCATCTCCACGTTATGAACGATCGTGCATACAGCGAAGTATGACCGCCACGACGGGGTTTGACAAGACGAAATATGCACAATCGTGCAGATTGTCCTGCCTGGAAAGGGGCGCGCCGACGTGATGGCGTGCCGGCGCGACGACGGACGCGCGATGGCCTGACCGGTCAACCGAGTATGTCGATGGCTCCGAAGACACACTTTCCGGCGCGCGCATCCCTGGCGTTCAGCGTCTTGTCCTGCTGGACGTGTCTGAGTCGCACCCGAATACCCGCCTCGAGTTGGTCGAGCGTCTCCCGCGGGATCGAGGCGTGCGGCTTGGCGTAGGAGGCGCAGTTCGCAACCCATTCTGGATTGCTGTTTGCAACGACGTTGATTCCGCGGCGCGAGTTCATCCGCCCTGCGATCACACCTTCCACGTCTCCCATCCAGGCGTAGCGGTCATCCAACAACCCGACCCCTGCCTGGCGCTTTGCCGCCGCCGCTTCGCCGGGCGCCGCAAGGGACCGGCAGGCATCCACGCCGGTCTGGTCGGAGCCACGGCTCTCTCTGACCGTGGTCATCGCCGACTTGCATGTTTCGGCACACGCTGACTTTCCCTCCCTGGCGCAGGCGAGCGCCTTGTCGCGCAGGTCGATCGTGAGCTCGTAGAGCTGGTCTTGGCTGAGCGAAACGCCCGTATTCGCACTCTGCGCCGCAGCGGGGTCGGCACTTGTCGTACCCATCGCTGCAACCGACAGCGCAATCATCAAGACCTGTTTCATGAGTCAGTCCCCTGTAGTCTCAGGCAGAGTTTTCGGGTGATG
>JBBSOM010000343.1:0-4381 GCA_038259715.1 Longimicrobiales bacterium | reverse complement strand
GGTCGGTCCCGGCCTGATCGGCGCGCTGCTCGTGGGCGTGTGTTGGACCAAGGCCGTGGCGTATGCGCTGGGGAAGCCGCTCATCCCGGTCCACCACATGGAGGCCCACCTGTTCGGCCCGGTGCTCGAGGACCCGGAGGCCGAGCCTCCTTTCGTGGCCTTGCTGGTGTCGGGTGGACATACGCTGTTGCTGCATGCGGAGCGCTGGGGCCGGTACACGCTCCTCGGCGAGACGCGCGACGACGCGGCCGGCGAAGCCTTCGACAAGGTCGCCAAGTTGCTCGGTCTGCCCTACCCGGGAGGGCCCGAGGTGGAGCGACTCGCGGCCCGGGGGGATCGAAGCCGGCACCGCCTTCCACGCCCCATGCTGAAGTCGAACCAGCGTCCGGGGGACGCCGACTTCTACGATTTCTCCTTTTCGGGTTTGAAGACCGCGGTGGTCGAACGGGTCGGTCGTCTCCGCGAGGAAGGCACGCTGGACGCGGAACGGGCCCATGTGGCCGCGGCCTTCCAGGAAGCCGCCGTCGACGTGCTCGTGTCCAAGACGCTGCGCGCTGTGGAGGAGACCGGCTGCGACCGTGTTCTGGTCGGGGGCGGTGTCAGCGCGAACGGGCGGCTGCGCGAAGAGTTGATCTCCCGCCTGCGTCCGGACGGCAGGCTCTTTCGGGCCTCGCCTCGGCTCTCCCTGGACAACGGGGCGATGGTCGCGCGCGCGGCCCGCTTCCGATATGACCTCGGACAGATCGCTCCGGCCGAGGCGACCGCGGCTGCGGACCTGCCGTTCCCCGGCCTCCACAGACGCTCCGCCTGACCCGGACCCAGAATGCATCCGATCCTCTTCAAGCTGCCCGAATGGCTCCCTCTCATGGGCGGAGAGCCGATCACGACGTTCGGTGTCTTCATGCTCCTGGCCTTCGTCACCGGCGGGTACGCGAACCGCGCCGAACTCGCGCGCCTGGGCTTCGATCCGGAGAAGGCGTGGGACTTCGTGTTCATGGCCGTGATCGGGGGGATCCTCGGCGCCAAGATCTACTACATCCTGCTGAATTGGCCGCGCCTGATGAGCGACCCGGCGGGGCTGATCTTCGCGCGCGGGGGTCTGGTGTGGTACGGCGGCTTCCTCGGCGCGGCGCTTCTGGTCATCTGGGAAGTCCGGCGGAGCAAGCTGCCCGTCGGGCCCATCGCCGACTCCGTGGCGGCCCCGCTCTCCATCGCGTACGCGGTCGGCCGCATCGGGTGCTTCATGGTGGGCGACGACTGGGGACGTCCAACGGACTCCTGGGTCGGGATCCGCTTCCCCAACGGTACGCCGCCGACGCGCGTCGACATCATCCAGCAGGAGTTCGGGATCCACGTCGATCCCGCGCTGGTGGAGAAATACGGACAGATCGTTCCGGTGCATCCCACGCAACTCTACGAGATCGCGATGTCCACGATGATCTTCCTGTTCCTGTGGAAGATCCGCAGACATGACCACAAGGCGGGCTGGCTCTTCATGGTGTGGCTGTGCCTCGCCGGCCTCGAGCGCTTCATCGTCGAGTTCTTCCGCGCTAAGGACGACCGCTTCATCGGCATCTTCACGCTGGCCCAGGTGATCAGCGTGGTCATCATGTCCGTCGGGCTGGTGGGTATGTCCCGTCTGAAGGGGGCCCCCGAGGGGCGCCGTACAGGCGCGTCGGCGCCGGCCCACTAGGCGCTCCAGGTGGTCATCCTCCACGGCTCGGATCTTCAGGTGGGCAAGCCATACCGGCCATGGGCCGCGGAGGCCTTCAGCGCGCTGGCGCACGCACTGGCGCCCGACCTGATCGTCGTCTCGGGAGACCTCACGCAACGGGCGAAGCGCGCCGAGTTCATGGTCGTCCGCGGTGTGCTCGACCGGCTGCCCCGTGATGTACCGGTCGTGGTCACTCCGGGAAATCACGATGTTCCACTGTACCGCGTGTGGGAGCGGCTCCTGGCGCCCTACCGCAACTGGCGGCGTTTCATCTCTCCCGATCTCGACACGGTTCTGCACATGGAGGGCGCGACGGTCGTCGCGCTCAACTCCTCCGCCCCCCGACGTGCCATCGTGTCGGGTCGCATCGACCGGGCGCAGGTCGCCTTCGCGCGGCGCGCGTGCGCCCGAACCGCCGACGGGGACGCACGCATTCTGGTGGTGCACCATCATTTTCTGCCCACGGACCCGCCTGAAGGAGGTACCCCACTCCCGCGCGCGGCCCGACTCCTCGAGGCGTTCGAGGAGATGGGGATCGACCTGATCCTCGGCGGTCACGTCCACCAGAAGCACATGACGACCTCGCGCGCACTCGTTCCGGGCGACGGGCCGGGCATCCCGATCGTGGCCTGCGGCACGACGGCCTCATCGCGGGGCCGAGGGACCGAGGTGGGCCGGAACTCGTTGGACGTGGTACGCCTCGGCACGACCTCCATGGACGTCGTGCCCTACCTCCTCGACGCCCGGGCGAGGCGCTTCGTACCGGGGGAGCCAACCGTTTTTCCCCGCCCTCGCGGACCTCGCCCGGACGGCGGCCGCGCGCGGGTGGACACGAAGGGGGCGGACGCGTGAGGAGCCGTTGGATCCGGAATCGACCCGACCTACGTGAAGACCTCGGTGCTGGGATCGTGGCCGCCACGCTGGCCCTCGGGGTGGGCCTCGCGACCTTCTACGTGACCCGGTTGTTGATGGCGCGCGAGCCCCTCGACGGCGACGCCCTTCCGGCTCGGCGGAGTCGGCCGGACCAGGCGGAGGTCGAGGAGGTTTGAGGAACCTGGCAGGCGTGCTGGCTCTGCTCGGCCTGTCCATCCTGCCGAGCGCGACTTCCGCGCAAACGACCCAGCCCGAAGTCGCCCACCTCAGGTTCGAGGGGAATCAGGCCTTCTCCTCTGATTCCCTGTCGCACGCGATTGTGACGCGCGCCACGGAGTGCCGTCTCTGGCTCTTCATCCCGCTGTGTGACCTGGGGGCCGACTTCGCACTGGCGCGGGCCTATCTCCCGCGGCGGGAGTTCCCGCTGGACCAGATCCGGCTGGAACGGTGGTACTACATCCGTGGTTACCACGAGGCCGTGATCGACACCGCGATCTCGAAGAGACCCGACGGAAGGGTCGATGTCACGTTCCGGGTGGACGAAGGCCTTCCGGTCCGCGTCGACACACTCGAGTTCAACGGCGCCGAGGACTTGCCCGGCCCGGACTTGCTCGATGGACTTCCCGTGCGGGCTGGCGACCCGCTGAACGGGCTGCTCCTGGATGCGACCCGCGACACGCTCATCCGCCGCCTGGCTGATCGAGGTTACGCACATGGCGACGTGCTGCGTAGCTTCTTCATCCCGACCGAGGACCCGTACCGCGCTCGTGTGACGTACGACGTCGCGCCGGGAAAGCTCAGCCTGTACGGGCACGTCGCCATTCAGGGCAACCGGAGCCTGAGCCAATCGACGGTGCTACGCACGCTCCAGTTCCGGGCCGGTGACATCTACCGGCTCAACCAGCTCGAGGATGCACAGGCCCGGCTCTTCGGCCTCGAGATCGTGCGCAGCGCGTCCATCCAACCCGACTACCAGAATCAGCCGGACTCGATCATCCCGGTCCAGGTCACGGTGGTGGAGGGCGACCCTCATCGCGTGCGGACGGGTGTGGGGTGGAGCAACGCGGAGTGTCTCGACGTCGATTCCCGATGGGTGAGCCGAAACTTCTTCGGGGGTGGCCGGCGACTCCAGGTGCGGGGACGCGTATCCAACGTCCTGGCCAGGGACTTCGAGCAGCTTCTCTGCCCCCAGAGCGGGCAGGGGCCCTTCGGCCAACTCAACTGGATTGCATCGGTCGACTTCTCGCAGCCGTGGATCTTCTCGACCCGCAACTCGTTCCAGGCGTCGCTCTACGCCGAGCGGTCGAGCCTGCCGGACGTTTTTGTGCGGAAGGCGATCGGTGTCCGGGTCGCCTTGACGCGGAACATCGGCCCACGCACGCCACTTACGGCGTCGTATCGTCCGGAACTGTCGCGACTCGACGCGGCCGAGATCCTCTTCTGTACCCGGTTTCTGGTGTGTACGCCGCAGGACATCGCCACGCTGCAAGGCGCGAACTGGCTCGCACCGCTCAACCTCACGTTCACGCGCGGTACCACCGACAACGTGCTCAACCCCGGTCGCGGCTATCAAATGCTCATCGACCTCGAACACGCGGATCGGTATACAGGGTCGAACTTCACCTATTCACGCGTCGTGACCGAAGCATCTCGTTACCACCGCGTGACTGGGAACGTGATCTTCGCGAGCCGCCTGCGGTTGGGGTGGGTCGGAGCCGGAGCGTTCAACAAGGTCCTGGGCAGTCAGTCGAACCTCGATATCGTGCATCCTCAGCGCCGCTTCTACGCGGGCGG
>JBBSOM010000342.1:0-4385 GCA_038259715.1 Longimicrobiales bacterium | reverse complement strand
GTCGAGGACGAGCCGGACATCGCGGCACTCATCGCGTACCAGCTCACGCGGGAAGGATTCCGCGTGGAGACGGCGGGAACCGGCCCGGAGGCGCTCCAGTCCGTCTCCCGGGACATCCCCGACCTCATGGTGCTCGATCGCATGCTCCCCGGCCTGAGCGGCGACGAGGTGCTGCACCGGCTCAAGGACGATGCCGCGACGTCGAACATCCCGGTGCTCGTCCTGACCGCGCGGCGCGAGCAGGAGGACCGCATCGAGGGCTTCGAGCTGGGCGCGGATGACTACCTGACCAAGCCGTTCAGCCCGCGGGAGCTCGTTCTGCGGGTCAGGGCGATCCTGCGCAGGTCCCGCGAGGCAGGGGTGACCTCCGGCGGGCGCGTCCTGCGTGCCGGCCCCATCCGTATCGACCTGGCTTCGCACCAGACCACCCTCGGCGGCGAGGAGTTGACCTTGACGCCCACCGAGTTCCGGCTTCTGCAGGCGCTCATCGAGCGGCGCGGCCGCACGCAGAGCCGCAAGCAACTCCTGGAGAAGGCCTGGGACGTCGACCCCGGGGCCAGCGAGCGGATCCAGACCCGCACGGTAGATATGCACGTGCGGCGCCTGCGTGGGAAGCTCGGCGAGACGGGTGACTGGATCGAGACGATCCGAGGTTTCGGCTACCGCCTCAAGGTGCCCGACGGGATGTGATGGCTACCCCACCCGTGCGCCTGCGCATCCATCACTCGCTGTTCGGGGGATTCCTGGGCGTCACGGGCCTCCTGGTCGTCCTCATGGTGGCGCTGGTGGGGCGGGGGCTACGTCGCGACTTGGTTGCAACGTACCGGGATGAGCTGGGCCGGGAGATCGGGCTGGCGGGGTGGATCGTGGAGAATGCGCGCCCGGAGGAGGTCGACTCCGTGCTGCGGGCGATCACCGAGCGCATTTCTTACCGCATCACGTTGATCGACACCCTGGGCGTGGTGCTTGCCGACTCGTACGTCCCCCCGAGCGAAATCCCGAACGTCGAGAACCATCGCGACCGACCCGAGGTCGTGGGCGCGCTCGGCGGACAGCTCACCTTTTCGCTGCGTCGGAGCGCGACGGTGGGAGAGTCGTTGCTCTATGCGGCTCGGCGGTCCCGGCTCGGCGACCGGCCGGTCGTGGTCCGCATCGCCGCACCGCTGGGCACCGTCGAGAGCACCGTGGACCGGGTTCAGCGCACCGTGGCCCTCACCGGGCTGGCCGCGCTCGCGCTCGCGCTCCTGGTGGCATACGGGCTCAGCGTCTTCCTCGCGCGCCCGCTCGTGGTCATCGCGGAGCGCGCCCGGCAGCTCTCGCGCGGCGACTTCTCGACCCGGCTGCCGCGCCGAAGCGGCGGCGTGGCCGAACTGGCCGATTTGACCGTGGCGTTCAACCGGCTGACCGACGAGCTGCAGGCGCGCCTGTCCGAGCTGAGCCGCGACCGGGACGAGATGAGCGCGCTCATCGACACCATGGCGGAGGGCGTGGTCGCACTGACCGACGACGCTCGCCTGCTGCGGGCCAACCGGACCGCGTGCATCCAACTGGGCCTCCCGCCGGACCTGCCTCCCCTCGCGCCCGTGGGGACACTCGTACGCCAGCAGGACCTGCGCGACCTGCTCGAGGAGTCGGTGGTGCACCCGCTCCAGAGCCGGGAGATCCAGGTGGGCGACCGGGTCCTCCTGGTGGCCTCGCGCCGACTGGATCTCGGAGGCGCGGTCACGACGTTCCTCGACATCACCGAGCGCCGGCGTCTCGAACAGGTCCGGCGGGACTTCGTCGCCAATGCGTCCCACGAGTTGAAGACGCCGCTCACCGCGGTGCGCGGCTTCGCGGAGGCGCTGCTCGAGGGCGACCCTCCGGCGGACCTGCGCCACCGCTTCCTCGCGTCCATCCGCGACAACACGCTGCGCATGCAGCGGCTGGTCGATGATCTGCTCGATTTGTCCCGCCTCGAGTCCGGCAGATGGACGGCCGGGCGCGAGGAGGTCCGGGTTGCCGGGCTGGCGCGGGAGAGTTGGCTTCAGTTTGAGGATCGGGCCGAGGCGCGCGGCATCCGATTCGGCGTGGAGGGCGACGCACTCGTGGTGGCCGATCGGCAGGGGCTCGACCAGATTTTCCGGAACCTGATGGAGAACGCGTTGCGCCACTGCGACGAGGGCGGGAGCCTGTTTATGGAGGTCACCCGACCCACCGCCGGCCTGGCCGAGGTAGCGTTCTCCGACGATGGGGAAGGGATTCCGTCACGGGCGCTTGGGCGCATCTTCGAGCGCTTCTACCGCGCGGACTCGTCACGCGCCCGGGACCTCGGGGGGACCGGGCTCGGTCTGGCCATCGTCCGCCATCTGGTCCACGCCATGGGCGGCGAGGTGTGGGCCGAAAGCGAGCTCGGCAAGGGCACCACCATTCGTTTCACGCTGCCGGTCCGGGAAGGGTAGATGGCGACCCTCCACGACATCGACACCGGCGGATCCGGGCCCGCGTTGGAAGCCCAGGAGCTGTCCGTCTTCTACGGCCCGACGCCGGCCGTGAGGAAGGTCTCGCTGGTGGTCCCGGCCCGGAAGGTCGTGGCGTTCATCGGGCCGTCCGGGTGTGGAAAGAGCACCCTGCTGCGCTGCTTCAACCGCATGAACGACACGGTTCCCGGCGCTCGGGTGGAGGGTCGGGTCGAGTTCCGAGGCAAGAACCTGTGCGACCCGGACGTGGACCCGGTGGAGGTGCGGCGGCGTATCGGCATGGTGTTCCAGAAGCCGAACCCATTCCCGAAGTCGATCTACGACAACACGGCCTTCGGCGCTCGCATCAACGGCCATGAGGGCGACCTCGACACCCTGGTCGAGCGGTCGCTGCGTCGGGCGGCGCTGTGGGACGAGGTGAACGATCGCCTCGGCGACTCGGCCTACGCGCTGTCCGGCGGGCAGCAACAGCGCCTGTGCATCGCGCGCGCTCTCGCCGTCGGGCCGGAGATCCTGCTGATGGATGAGCCCGCCTCGGCGCTCGATCCCATCGCGACGCAGCGCATCGAGGAGCTGATCCACGAGCTCAAAGAGGAGTACACGATCATCATCGTCACCCACAATATGCAGCAGGCGGCCCGGGTATCGGACTACACGGCCTTCATGTACATGGGCGAACTCGTCGAGTACGGGCCGACGGAGACGATCTTCACCAACCCCCTCGAGGGGCGGACGGAAGCGTACGTGACGGGGAGATTCGGATGAACCGCGAACCACAGAAGACCCGCCGCTATTTTCACGAGCAACTCGATGTTCTCCAGGGGCGCCTCCTGGAGATGGCGGGGATCGTCGAGCACCTCGTCGCCCGCGCGGTTTCAGCGGTCCTCGAGCGGAACGCGGGTGCCGCCGCATCGATCGTGGCCGAGGACAGCCGCGTCGACGAGCTGGAGATCGAGGTCGATGAGCGCGTGGTGGAGCTGCTCGCGCTGCACCAGCCGATGGCTTCGGACCTGCGTCAGATCATCGCCACGAACAAGGTGGCCAACGACCTGGAGCGCGTGGGCGATCATGCCGTGAACATCGCGAACGCCGCGCGCCGGTTGACGGACACGTTCCCGCTGCCGGAACTGCGCGAACTGCCCGAGATGGCACAGATCACGCGCGAGATGCTCTCCGACGCGCTGGCTGCCTATGTGTCTCGAAATCCGGGTACGGCACGCATGGTGTGCGTCACCGACGACAAGGTGGACAGCCTGCGCCGCTCGCTCTTCCGCATCCTGGTGACGCACATGCTCGAGGACCCCAAGCGCATCGGGGGTGCGCTCGAGCTGTTGCTGATCTCCCAGAACCTGGAGCGGATCGCGGACCTGTCGACGAACATCGCGGAGGACGTGGTCTTTCTGGTCGAGGGGCGCACGATCAAGCACGGCGCCGAGGGTCGCGAGTCGAGGGCCGAGGACGACGAGCGCGCCTGACGGCGCTCCCGCCCTTCGCCATCCCGCTCGTGGTCGACCAGCGTCGAGGGTTCGGCGTATCTTGGTGCGCGGACCACGCGAACTTGTGTCGAGCGGGAGTCTCATGGACGAGAAGGAACTGATCTACGACTGGGGGCAGGGGGACGACGCCTTCGACTGGTCCCGAGTGTCCGCGATCCAGTTGGACGACGAGACCCTCCGGGACGGTCTGCAGAGCGCATCCGTTGTGGATCCCCCGATCGAGGACAAGATCCGGCTGATCCATCTCATGGACCAGTTGGGCATCCATACGGCGGACATCGGCCTGCCCGGCGCGGGACCGCGTGCCGTGGAAGCCGTCACGGCGCTCGCGCGGGAGATCGTCGACGCGGGCCTCGCGCTGCGACCGAACTGCGCCGCCCGAACCCTGATCGCGGACGTGCAGCCGATCGTCGACATCTCCCAGAAGGTC
>JBBSOM010000341.1:0-4399 GCA_038259715.1 Longimicrobiales bacterium | reverse complement strand
TCAGTTGGGCGCAACCTGGACCGGAACGCTGGGGGCGCTCGACGGCGAGGTGTCGGCGTGGGGGATCCGGCGTGACTTCGAGAGCCGCATTCCGTCCGACGTGGTCGCATTCGACCGGAACGCCGGGGGGGTCCGCGCGCTTTTCCACGGCGAGGAGAAGACGTCCCTCGGCGCGCTCGCGCTGGGTGGAGGCATTGAGATCGAGCTGCAGAGCGACGCCCGGAACAACTGGACCAACAACAAGGGTGACAAAGGTGCCCTCACGCTCGACCAGAACGAGAACGTCCGAGGGACCGGAATTTTCTCGGAAGCCCGACTCGAGTTCGCGAAGGGCCTGTCCGCGCTCGCCGGCCTGCGCTACGACAGGTTCCGCTTCGAGGCCAAGGACCACTTCCTCGATGACGGTACGGACGACTCGGGCGTGCGCACGATGGACGCGATCAGCCCGTCTGTGGGCTTCGTCTGGGACGCCATGGGCGACCTGGAATTCTTCGGCTCGACGGCCACGTCGTTCGAGACGCCGACCACCACGGAACTGGGCAACCGGCCGAACGCGGCAGGCGGATTCAATCCCGACCTCGACCCGACGCATACGCTCACCTTCGAGGGGGGAGTACGAGCACTCATCGGACACCGTTGGAGCGTCGAGGGCACGCTCTTCCATACGAAATTGCGGGATGAACTGGTTCCGTTCGAGGTGCCCAGCTCACCGGGCCGCACCTTCTATCGCAACGCCGGTGACTCCCACCACCAGGGGTGGGAGCTGTCCGTGGAAGGCCGTCCGAACGCTCTGCTGTGGACGCGGCTGGCGTACACACGGGTCGACGGCCGGTTCGACGACTATACGGTGGATGGGAACGACTATGCCGAAAACCGCATTCCCGGGCTGGCGCCCAACCGAATCGACGGGCGTATTGCCCTCCAACAGGGGCCCGGCTTCGTAGAGGTTCGCGGCCTCTATCAGGACGCGATGCCGGTCGACGACGCCAACACAAACCGTTCACCGGCCTATTTCCTGGCGGATATCCGGGCGGGGCTCAGCCAGGTAAATGCCGGGGGTGTGACGTTGTCTCCCTTCGTCGCCGTGGCGAACGTCCTGGACCGTCGCTACAACACGGCGGTCGTCGTGAACGCGTTCGGCGGCCGCTATTTCGAACCCGGACCGGCCCGGACCTGGGAGGCCGGCTTCGCGGTCAAGCTCGGAGGAAACAGCCCTTGAGGAACCCGAAGGCCCCCAGCGTCCGGGGCCCACGCGCCAGGTGGGTGGGCTCGCTCACCTTTGTCGTTCTGCTGGCGTGCGCCGTCCCGGCGAGCGCACAGGGCGCCGGCACCGGAAACCACGTGCGGATCGGGCTGACGCTCGGCGGAATCTCGACCGTCGGAGTGAGCGTGGAGTACGTGGATGGGGACCGGAGTCTCGATCTGACGTTCGGAACGTGGACCTTCCGCGACGTGAGCACGTCCGTCGTCGTCCGGCAGTACTTCGGAGCCGGCGACCTGCTCCCGTTCGTCGGCCTCGGTGTCTGGCTCGTCGGCGCCCGCCCGAGCGACGAACGCACCGGTTTCGCCGCGGTGCTGCAGGCGCCCGTGGGTCTCGACTGGCAGGCGCTCGACAACCACTACCTCGGCTTGGCCATGAATGTGAACCGGGCCCTATGGGTGCGACGCACCAACCCCGAGGACGACCTCCCGCTCAGTCATCGACTGGTACCGCTTCCGGGCGTCTACTATCGCTGGGGGCGGTAGCCCCCCGCGTCTACCCCGGGCCGTACCCCTCGTCGGGGTCATCCCAACGCTCGGACCAAAAGCGCCGCTCCTCTTCGTCGATCTCGTCGTAGTCGAGGGGATCTTCGTCGTCCGTCGTCAGCACGCCGCGCTCGATGATGGCACGGATGGCGTCGTCGTCCACGATCGGGCGTGTGCGTGCCAGCCTTCGCCGGATACGAACGCGCAAGTGGATCCCGGAGGCCACCATCAGCCCCACCAGGAACGCCGACAGGAGTGCGAGCATGAACGCGAGCATTCGACTCAGTCCAGAGGAGTCATCCCGACGTACTTGAGACCGCTACCTGTGTTGAAAAGCACCACCTCGTCATCCTCGGAGATGAGGCCCTTCGCCTTGAGCATGGGCACGGCGGCGGCGGTCGCGCCACCCTCGGGTGCGGCGAAGATCCCGGTGTCGGACCCCATCGCGTGCACCCATTCCTTCATGAGATGGTCCGGAACGGCTACCGCTCCGCCTCCGGACTCGCGCAGCGCCCTCAGGATCAGGAAGTCGCCGACGGCACCTGGAACCCGCAAGCCGGCCGCATACGTCGCGGCGCCCTGCCACACCTCCGCATGCTCCTCGCCGCGTTCCCATGCACGGACCATCGGCGCACATCCGGCGGCCTGGACCGTGAACATCTTGGGGCGCTCGTCCCCGATCCACCCGAGTTGCTGCATCTCGTCGAACGCTTTCCACATCCCGATCAGTCCGGTGCCGCCGCCCGTCGGGTAGACGATGGCGTCCGGGAGCCGCCCGCCGAGTTGCTCGAAAACCTCGTACCCCATGGTCTTCTTTCCTTCTACGCGATAGGGCTCCTTCAGCGTGGACAGATCGAACCAGCCATGCTCCTCCACGCCCTTCCGCACGATCTTGCCGCAGTCGCTGATCAGCCCCTCGATCATCTGCACGTCGGCGCCGAGCGCCGCCATCTCCTCGAGGATCGGCGCAGGCGTGTCGTTCGGCACGACCACGTGGACCGGGAGGCCCGCAGCGGCGCCATATGCGGCGGCGGCACTACCCGCGTTGCCGGCCGAAGGCAGCGCGAGTTCCTTCGCCCCCAACTCGAGCGCGCGGGACACCGCGAGGCCGAGGCCGCGCGCCTTGAACGAAGCGGTTGGATTCTGCCCCTCATCCTTGATCCAGAGGCGGGCTACATCGAGCCGAGCCGCCGTGCGCGGCGCGTCCAGGAGCGGCGTCCAGCCCTCGCCGAGCGCCACCTGACAGCGTCGGTCCCGAACGGGCAGCACTTCTTCGTAGCGCCAGAGGTCGGCCCTCCGGCCCGCGACCGCCGCCGGCGTGAAGCGGTCCTTGATCGCAGCGAGGTCATAGCGCGCGAAGAGCGGTTTGCCCGCCGGAGAAAGCCCGATGAGCTGTTCGCTGTCGTAGTGCTCGCCGGTCCCTGTACACTCCAGATGAGTTGCTCCGGGAAGCCGAGTCCCATCGATCATGTTTCCTCGCTTTCAGTTGGTATGCTCGCGGCCGCGGGAGCGCGAATGCCGGAGACGACGCGGACACCCAGCCACAGCGAAAGCAGGCCGAACGGCAGCGCCCACAGAGGCGGCGGTGCCTTGGGATCCGAGAACATCTCTCGCAGTGTCGGGACCGACGCCAGGAGCACGATGGTTCCGTTGTTGAGAAAATGCATGAGCGATCCGGCCCAGATCGATCCTGTGCGAAGAACCGCCCACGCAATGACGATACCGAGCCAGGCCGTCGGAAGGAACCGGATGGCGGTCTCGAAGGACAAATGGAACGCGCCGAAGATGAGGCCGTTGAGGAGAACGACGCGCCAGGGCGCCAGATTCCTCGTGCCTCCCAGCAACACGCCACGGAAGACGAATTCCTCGCAAACGGCGGGCGTCACGGCCAGCAGCAGCAGGAGCCAGGCGAGGCGAGCGGGTGACTCCGCCGTGACCAGCTTCTCCAACCCCTGGAGCGTCTCCCAGGGAATCGGCAGCACGAAGGTCTGCAGCCACCCCAGCAACCAGGCCACGGGCAACGCACCCACGACCAGCAGGACGGCGCCCACCAAGGCGCGCGATCCAGGAACCCGCAGAGACAGGGTGCGCTTCGCGTCGTACCCGCCAAAGCGCACGAAAAGAAGGGCGGGCAGGAACAGGAGCAACCACTCCGACGCAAGGAGACCTTGTTCGCCGAGACGAAGCTGGAGGGTGATTCCGCCCCAGAAGAAGAGGACCGCGATGCCCGCCACGAACAGGATGGCCGCCCGCCGGTCGGGAACGCGCCCCGGGGTCGCTCGGCCCAGGAGGCGATCCTTCCACCCTGGGGTCGTCGCCCCCCCCTCGTCGTCGTGCCTCCCGAACAGGACCGCCTCGTTACCGAAGGCCCGCGCCGCGAAGAGGAGTGCCAGGGCCGCGTATGCGGCAGTAGAACCGAGCACGAGCGCGCCGAGCATGGCATTCGCGTGGCCGGTCATGAGGTCGCGGAAGAAGAAGGAAATGCCGGCAACCGGAGTGACGGCCAGGAGCGGGCCGAAGTCGATCCCGGGAAAAACCGGGAGCATCGCCGGCAGCAGTACGATCATGTAGACCGGCGTGAGCGCGTTCTGCGCCTCCTTGAACGACGACGCACGCACGGCGAGCCCGAGGAAAAGCGCGCCAAAGAGAACGG
>JBBSOM010000340.1:0-4403 GCA_038259715.1 Longimicrobiales bacterium | reverse complement strand
TCCGCGCGCTGATCGAAGCGGTCGAGACGCCGGACCCGGGCGGAAAGGTCTGAGGCGTTTCGCTCCCTGACTGGGACGCGTAGGCGGGGCCGGTCCGCTGGGTCCTGGGCCCCGCCCGTGTCCAGCCCTCCTCATCCGGCCGTTGGGCCTCCTATATTCCGTCGTTCCCAGGCCCCCGTTGCCGAATCCGGATTCAACAAGGAAAGCCCAGTGACGCCGACTCCCGGCGGCCGCCGTCTTGCCACCGTGACCATTCCCGCGCCGGACCTCCGGCCGGAGACCTTCCTCCGCCTTGCCGAGGGCGAGCCTCGTGGCCTGTGGGCACGCGGCCAGCGGTGGATCGCGCACCGGGGTGTGGTGGCGGAATTGCTCGGTCCTCCGGGAGGCGCCGACGATCGGTTCGGGGATGTGGCTGCCGCGGCCGCGGCGATCGCGCTCGATCCCGTGTTGCCGGCCGGGAGTATGCGCGCGCCGAAGGTGCGCTTTTTCGGCGGCCTCTCCTTTCTCGCCGACCACGCGGCGACCGGGGTCTGGAGCGCGTTCCCCACCTATGCGTTCCACCTTCCCGCGTTCGGACTGGAGGGTGACGGCTCGGGGGACGCATGGTTGCGGGCCCGCGCACTCGTGTCCGGGGAGGACGCCGCGGACGCACTGGCTCGCCTCCGGAGGTCCGCCGAGGCGCTCCGCGCCGAGTTGGCGAGTCTCTCGGAGCGGGGGACCCGGACCGCGCGACCTGTCGCGGCCAGGGCGGTGGAGACCAAGCGTGCCGCGTGGGAGGACGCAGTCGAGAAGTGTCTAGAAGCGATCCGGTCCGGGAGGGTCTCCAAGGTGGTGCTCGCTCGGACCATGGACGTGGAGACTTCGGTCGATCCCGTCGACCTGGTCATGCATCTCTGGGAGATGAACCGGGGGAGCCACGTGTTTCTCTTCGAGCCGACGCCCGGGGCCGCGCTGGTCGGTGCCGCGCCCGAAACCATCGCAACGCTCCGCGACGGCGTGTTCCATGCCACCGCGGTCGCGGGATCGATCGGGCGTGGCGCGAATCCGCGCGAGCAAGCCGAACTCGCGACGCGCCTCCTGGCCAGCGATAAGGATCGGAACGAGCAGCGCTTCGTCGTGGACGATCTGGTGGCGCGCCTGGGGGCGGTGGCCCACCAGATCCGTACCGATCCGCAGCCTCATGTTCTGACGCTGCCGCGCATCCAACATCTCGAGACCGAGATTCGGGCCAGCGTTCCTTCCGGTACGAGCGTCCTGGACCTGCTCCGCCTTCTCCATCCGACTCCCGCGGTCTGTGGGCAGCCGCGTGACTCGGCTCTCGCGGTCCTCGCCGAGGAGGAGCGCTTCGAGCGGGGCTGGTACGCGGGGCCCGTGGGGTGGTTCGACGCGGAAGGCAACGGCATCTTCGCGCCCGCCCTGCGCACCGCCGTCCGCTCGGGCGACGTCTGGCGCTTGTTTGCCGGAGCCGGGATCGTCGAGGGCTCCGTGCCGGCGCTGGAGTGGGAAGAAACCGGCATGAAATTCGCTTCGGTCCTGGAGGCTCTGCGCGCAGCGGGCGCCGACCTCCCGACGCGGACGACCGCACGAGCCGGCGCTTCGGATCTCGGACGTTCCGGGTGAGCAGCGCCGAGGCCACCACGCTCTGGGCGCGGGTCTTCGCGGACGAGCTCGCTCGCGCCGGTGTGCGCGATGTCGTGGTCGCACCCGGGTCCCGGTCCACGCCGCTGGTCCTCGCGTTCGCGTCCGACGGCCGCTTTCGAATGAGGGTCCATCTGGACGAACGGTCGGCCGGCTTCTTTGCGCTCGGCGTCGGCAAGGTGACAGGCGTGCCCGCCGTGGTGGTGACCACCTCCGGCACCGCTGCCGCCAACCTCTATCCCGCAGTGGTGGAGGCGGCACAGAGCGAGACCCCCCTTCTGGTGTTGACCGCGGACCGGCCTCATCGCCTGAGGGATGCGGACGCCAACCAGGCCATCGATCAGGTTCGCCTCTACGGTCCGTATGTGCGGGCATTCTTCGAGGCGGCTCCCCCCTCGATGGAGGGGCCGGCGCTTCGACACCTGAGAGCGTTGGCCTGTCGGACCGTCCTGACCGCCCGAGAGGCACCCGCGGGGCCGGTCCATGTGAATTTCCCGCTCGACAAGCCGCTCGAGCCCGTTCCCGCTTCGGCGGAGGCCGCGACCTTCGCGGCCGAGCACCCGCTCGCCTCGGGAGGGCGCCCGGACGGGCGCCCGTTCGTGGACGTCGCGCCCGCGCGTCGGTCGGCGGGGCCCGAAGCGCTCGACCGGCTCGTCGCGCTGATCGCGTCGGCGGAGCGGGGGGTGCTGGTCGCGGGACCGTCGTCGGAGGCCGAGTGGACCGGGAGCGCGGTACGGACGCTGGCGGCGGCCACCGGCTTCCCGCTTCTGGCCGATCCACTCTCGGGGGCGCGCTTCGGGCCGGGCGGCGGTGCGTTCGTGGTGGAAGGGCACGACCTCTTTCTCCGCGACGTGCACGTGCGCGAGCGGCTCGCGCCCGACCTCATCCTACGCGTCGGGTCGAGCCCCACGTCGGCGGCGCTGCAGGGATGGATGGAGCACCACCAGGGGGTCCGCCACGTCGTCATTGACGGGGGCGGCCGCTGGAAGGATCACGCGGCGATCGCCACCGACTACGTGCACGCCGACGTGGCCGACACGTTGCGGGCCTTGTCCACGCGCGTTGAACCCGGCACGGATGCGCTCGCCGGGCCCTACGCCGGGCATTCGTGGCGCGGGTCATGGAAGGCCGCGGCCGAGGCCACACGCGCCGTGCTCGCCGCAGAAGCCGGCGGCGAGGCGCATGAAGGCCTGGTTCTGAGCGCGGTAGCGGATACGCTGCCGGCGGACGCGACCCTCTTCGTGTCGAGCTCGATGCCGGTGCGGGACCTCGACGCCTATGCCGCGCCACGGGACGCGGGGCTGCGCGTCCTCGGCAACCGGGGAGCGAGCGGTATCGACGGCATCGTGTCGAGCGCGTTCGGCGTGGCCGCGGCCACCGGTGCCCCGACCCTGTGCGTGCTGGGCGACATCGCCTTTTTCCATGACCAGAACGGCTTGCTCTGGCATCGCGAGCCCGATGCCGCCCTCGTCTTCGTGCTCATCGACAACGATGGCGGTGGCATCTTCCATATGCTCCCGGTACGCGAGCACGAGCCGCACTTCACGCGCTTCTTCACCACGCCGCACGGCCTCGACCTCGGCCATGCGGCGCGAATGCACGAGATCCCGTTCAGGGATGTGGACGTTCCGGGCCTGCCGGAGGCGGTGCGCACCGCATTCGCAGCCGGCGGCACCCATGTGCTGAGGGTCCGTACCGAGCGCACCGCCAACCACCGTCGGCGCCGCGAAATCGCGGACGCCGTGGCCGGGAGCGTACGCGCGGCACTGGGGTAGCGTGCCGACCCTCCCTCCCCCCTTCAACGCGAAAACGATGACAAAGCCCGACTGGAAGGAAGTCCGGAAGTACGAAGACATCACCTACCACAAGTGCGACGGTGTCGCGCGCATCGCGTTCAACCGGCCGGAGGTGCGAAACGCCTTCCGTCCGGACACGCTCCTGGAGATGCAGGAGGCGTTCAGGGACGCGGGTGAGGACATCGACACGGGTGTGGTCCTGCTCACAGGTAACGGGCCCGCGAAGGACGGCAAATACGCTTTCTGCTCGGGCGGGGACCAGAAGGTCCGCGGCGAAGCCGGATACGTCGGCAAGAGCGGCGTGCCGCGCTTGAACGTACTCGAACTCCAGCGCTACATGCGCTCGATGCCGAAGCCCGTGATCGCGCTCGTGGCCGGGTATGCGATCGGCGGCGGCCACGTGATGCACGTGGTGTGCGACCTGACCATCGCGGCGGACAACGCCGTCTTCGGCCAGACCGGCCCGATCGTGGGCTCCTTCGACGGCGGCTTCGGGTCGAGCTACCTCGCGCGCATCGTCGGGCAGAAGAAGGCCCGTGAGATCTGGTACCTGTGTCATCAGTACTCGGCGCAGGAGGCGCTGGACATGGGGCTCGTCAACAAGGTCGTACCGCTCGATCAACTCGAAGACGAGGGGTGGCAGTGGGCCCAGGAGATCCTGGACAAGAGCCCGCTCGCGATCCGCCTGCTGAAGAGCGCGATGAACGCGGACGTGGACGGCCAGGCGGGACTGCAGGAACTCGCCGGCAACGCGACGCTGCTCTTCTACATGACGGAACAGGGCCAGGAGGGAAGGAACGCGTACGTCGAAAAGCGGAAGCCCAATTTCCGCAAGTACAAGTGGCTGCCTTGGTGAGGGCCCGTGCCCGCTGATTCGACGTCGGCACCTTCCATCTCCCGTGGCCAGGCCTGGCACCTCGCATCTCGTCCGAAGACGCGGACCGCCGCGGCGGCGCCGGTTGTCGTGGG
>JBBSOM010000339.1:0-4410 GCA_038259715.1 Longimicrobiales bacterium | reverse complement strand
CGCGAACCGCGCGGCCGAGCGCATCCTCGACCTCCGGCCGTACGGGAAGCTGCCGGTGGGCATCGGCACTTTCTGGGCGTCTTCCCGCACGGAGGACCAACCCTCGACCCGTCTCGAGTTGGGCTCACCCGCCGGAGAGTCGCGCATCTTCGAGGTGACCATGTCACACATGGGCGGTAGTGGCCGATCCGGCCACTCGGCCCTGCTCCTGCGAGACATCACGGAGCAGGAGCAGATGACCCAGGACATCGTCCGAAACAGGGCGGAACTACAACGAGCCAACGCCCAGCTGAAGGCGTTGGCCAACACGGACGGACTCACCGGCCTGGCCAACCGGCGTAACTTCATCGAGGCGCTGGAGCGGGAGGTGGACCGGGCCCATCGTTATGACCGGCCTCTGTCGCTGGTCCTTCTCGACCTCGATCACTTCAAGCACGTCAACGACGCGCACGGGCATCCGGCCGGCGACGAGGTACTTTGCACCGCGGCACGGGCACTCGAGTCGGTATGTCGCGACGTGGACCTGGCCGCGCGTATCGGCGGCGAGGAATTCGTTCTGCTCCTGCCGGAAACCTGGACGGAGGGGGCGAGCACGGTGGCGGAGCGCGTGCGGGCGCGCATTGAGCGTGAACCTCATCGCGCTCCGTCGGGCGCGGCCTTCCGGGTCACGGGCAGCATCGGCGTCGCGTCCCTCGGACGGGACGTGACGGACGGAGACTCGCTGCTTCAGGCCGTCGACGAGGCGCTCTATCGCGCCAAGTCCGACGGCCGGAACCGGGTTGTTGCGGCGGAATAATTGACTTTGATGCACCTCGCAGTCATCAAGCACATACCCTTGATCAAACTGTTTTTCGTCCTGTGTTGTCTCGGAGCGCCTTCTGTCGCCGGGGCTCAGGTCGACAATGGGCCAACCAACGAATCGTGGAGCCTTTCTTCGGCGCCCGTGATCGAGATCGGCGCGGCGGATCACGACGGCCCGGAAACCTTCGGCCGGGTTGTAGGTGTGGTTAGGTGTGGTGCAAACCCGTGACGGTCATATCGCTGTGGCCGACGGTATCTCGCGGGAGTTGCGGCTGTTCGCCGCCGATGGCCGGCACCTTGCCAGCACCGGTCGCATGGGCGAGGGCCCCGGCGAGTTCCGAACCATGAGGCCTCCGATGCGATTCGCGGGGGATTCCATTCTTGTCTGGGATCCCAGCCTTCAACGGATATCGGTCTTCAGCTCGGCGGGTGACTATGGCCGCTCATTTCCGGATGCGTCGGTGCGGGGGACCCATGCTGATTGGCCGGCTTGGAAGATGAGTTCCAACTCGCAAGGGACCGTGGTGGCCAGCATGAGGAACCCAGACGACCTCAGACCGGTCCGTGAAGGCCCGATTCGGGTCGAGATGGATATACAACTCACGTCGTTGCTATCAGGGTCATCGGTCGATCTGGGCCGGGTACCCGGGGACGAGTTCTACTTCATGCAGGGGACTCTCGCGCCGCGGCCCTTGGGCAAGATGACGCTTGTTGCCATTGGCGATAGTCGGGTCTACGTCGCCGCCGGAGACGACTTCGGCATCGCTGTGTTTACCCTCACCGGTAAGCGGCTGGCTCCCGTCGGTCCTCAGCAGCCCACTGTGGCGCTGAATCGCGAGCGCATAGACGCGTATATCGACCAGGCCGTGAAGGCCAGCCGCAACGGAGAGAGTGCGCGTGGGTTCTATCGGGACCTGGAGTACCCTGAGCGCCTGCCGTCCTACTCGGGACTCCTGGTGGACGCGAATGACAACCTCTGGGCAGAGCAGTATGCGGTTCCGGGAGACGAGGCCGGGACGACCTGGCGCGTCTATGATCAGGACGGGAACCTGAAGACTTCAGTGCAGATGCCGAGAGGACTCGAGGTATTCGAGGTCGGCAGCGATTACGTACTGGGCGTCTGGCAAGACGACCTGGGTGTGGACTTTGTGCGCAAGTACGAGTTGACAAAACCGGATGACGTGACCGCATCGGGGTGTGCGAGTGGGCGCATGCACCCGTCCCGCCTACATACGCTCCAGCAACGCGTATCCGGAGAAGCGCTTCGCTTCCTCCCTCGTCTTCGTCGGTTGGAAGCGTCTGAGCAGGTTCCAAAGCCACGCCATCCGCATCGTGCGATCGAGGCGTTGCGCGTGCTCCCAGGTGTCGTACCACTCTCGTTCCCGCCATCCGTGGGCCGCGAAGAACGCAGGTGAGTCCTTGGGCGCGAAGCGGAACGGCGCCCCGCCTTCTTCCACGCCCCGCCCCCACGAACGCTTCATCATCTTGAGCAGCGCGGGACTCGCCAGGTCGGTGAGCCAACGCTGGATGGACGGGTGCTCGTGGAGCCCCTCGGCCAGCGTGGCCACGTCCGGGTCCGTCAGGTAGATCAACAGCCCCTCCGTGATCACGAGGGCGCGCGCTGCGGTGTCGGTCCGAGCCAGGACCGCGTCCCGCTGGCGCGCGTCGGTGAGATCGGCATGGAGCGCTTCGTACCGGCACCGGGGCGTCTCGTCCTTCATGACCTCGCTCTTCCAGTCGAGGATGCCCGGCAGATCGACGTCCAGCCAGACGAGCTCGGGCGGAAGGTCCATCCGCCACGGACGAGCGTCGAGCCCCGCTGCCAGGTTGAGGACCAGGTCGATCCGCTCCTCGTGGATCTCCCGCTGGATCACCTCGTCGAAGACCACGGTGCGCACGATCATGGGCCACGCCATCTGCCGACCCTTGGTCATCGCGTCGACGATATTCTCGCCCTTCACGCCGGCCAGGCGGCGGGCGAAGGGGTCGTGGAAGTGCGCGTCCGGGCGTTCGCTTTCCATGGCGCGGTACATCGCCACCCAACGTGCGGTGTCGGAAACGTTCTCGATGCCTGATGGCATGGATCTCGCAGCCTCCAAGGTTGCGGGTAGAGTGCGCTATCTTTGTCCGCCCGACCCGAATTTTTCACATACCACCCACCGCCGCAAAGCCCTCTCCCGATGATCGACGATTCAGCATCACCCGGCCCTCCTTCCGAGGACACCGCCCGTCCGACCCTCGTCGAGCGTGCCCGCGAGTTCTGGACGCGCCATCGCCGACTCTTCTGGATGCTCCACTCCACGTGGGCGCTGGTGGCCGGTGCCGGCATTGTGATCCTGGCCCGCGAACGGTACCACCTCGTGCTCTGGGTCGTCGTCTTCCTCGTTCTGACCTGGGCGTCGACGCTCTTCTTCGGTCGCGCACCTTCGGGCGGTGCAGGCGCGGGCGCGCCCCCGTCGCTGGCGCACGAGGTCACGTCCTACGTGACCCGCATCATGTACCAGGAGACGCTCTTCTTTCTGCTGCCATTCTATACCTACTCGACGGTTCTCGGGTCGCCCAACGTCCTCTTTCTCGGGCTGCTCGGGGCCCTCGCGATCTTCTCTTGTCTCGACCTGGTCTTCGATCGATGGCTCCGTACGAAGCCGCTGTTCAGCCTGACTTTTTTTGCGCTCGTCGCGTTCGCGGCGCTCAACCTGCTGCTACCCCTCATCTTCGGGCTGCGCCTCGAAATCTCCACGCCGGCGGCGGCGCTTCTCGCGCTCGCGGGCACGATTCCACTCGCCCTGCGCTCCGTGCCACGCGCGCGCGGCACGGCCCTTCGATTGATGCTTGCGGGCGCGGTCATGCTCCTGGTGGCGATACGCTTGCCCGTCCTGGTGCCGCCGGTGCCGCTCCGGCTCGAGAGCGCGACGTTCGCCGCGGACATCGACCAGGACAGTCTCACCCTCGTGGATCCGTTCGAGGGCACGGCACCGGCAAGTGACTTCGGCTCTTCGCTCGTCGTGCTGGTCCAGGTTTTCGCGCCGTCGGCCGTTCCGACCGAGGTGAGCCTGGAGTGGAAGCATGATGGGCAAACCGTGCGTGTCTCGCGTGATATCGAGATCGTCGCCCACGAAGAGGGCTTCAGGGTCTGGGACGGATGGCACCCGTCGGGGGGACTGGCGCCGCCCGGACACTACGAGGTCATCCTCCGCACCCAGGACGACAGGGTCTTCGGAGTCGCGCGACTTACGGTTACGTGATGGGGTGCGAATCGCCTCGGGCCACCAACTGGACAAGCGTCTCGAGTCGATCGGCGGCGGGCTTCACCCAACCCATCAATCGCCCTCACCGAACGAGGACCATCGAGAAGTAGACAAGGACCTCCGTGAACCCGCCCGCCGAGGTGACGGCAAAGCGCAGGCCTGTCCGGTCCCGCCACGCGATCTCGTGCTCTTCGAGTTTGACCTGGGCGGCGCCCTCGTGGTATGGATGGGCCAGCCGGACCACCCTCATGAGTTGATCCGAGCTGATCTGGATCGGGATCTCGCGGATCGCCGACAGGTGCGTGACGACGAGGCCCCACTTCTGAACCGGGAGCCGGCGCACCTCGGGGAAAATTCGGCT
>JBBSOM010000338.1:0-4415 GCA_038259715.1 Longimicrobiales bacterium | reverse complement strand
TCCTCGCGCCAGACGTCGCTCAGGCGCTTGAAGAAAAGCAGGCCGAAGATGTAGTGCTTGTAGTCACCGGAGTCGATGCGGCCGCGGAGGATGTCGGCGGCGCGCCAGAGGTGCTTCTCCAGCTGCTGCTGGGTCAGAGGCATGGGGTCGAAGCAGTTCTCAGAGGATGATCGGCGACCGCGACGTCCACTGCTAGGGACCAACGGTCAGCAGTAGCAGCGTCCAGCGGCCGCCCAGAAACGCGCGAAGTACCCCCATGATGCACGCGCTGCCGCCGACGCGCCAAGTGTGGCTCTGGGCTGGCGACCACTCTGGAGCGGCTCCCGCGACTGCCGTCGTCGATCGCGGGGATGGGCTATCAGCGCTCGCCGCGCGCCAACCATGTGCCAACCGGGGTCCACCGCGGCTCCAAGACGACGAAGGGCCCAACGGCATAACTCGCCGTCGGGCCCTCACTTATGTAGCTCCGGGGGTGGGACTCGAACCCACGACCCTCTGATTAACAGTCAGATGCTCTAACCAACTGAGCTACCCCGGAAAGGGTCGGTGCGACCATCGGAAGTGTCGGCAATCGAGACCGGAAAATAAAGGAGCGGCGTGTTAGGGTGTCAACCGGCTGACGCCAGCCGCGATGCGCGTTTGGTGGCGCGGGCCAGCAGGCTCCAGACCGCCGGACCCACGTCATGGGCCGATTCCCAGAGTTCGGCGTGGCGGTTGGCTGCCATCCTTGCGGCATCACCGCCGTGGACGGACGCCAGGGCCGGACCCCGGTGGGGGTAGGGACGCTCGAAGGCGTGAAAGCCCGTGAGAACGGCCCGCGGACCTGATTCTTCGACGAACACCGTGAAGTCCGGCGCCCAACCTCCCAGAGGTGCCGACCGCATTTCCAGCCGCCCGTCCTCGATCAAGCCGAGAAGAAAACGGACATTCGGGGCACGCTCGGGAATCTGTAGAAGACCCCGGGCCTCGGCGTCGAGGGAGATGGCGCTCATCTCCGACACGAGCACCTGTAGATGGTCGAGTCGGGGTACGTCCTGCTCGCGGAGATCGAGCGTGCTCAGTCGAATCCTCGTGACGGCCGTGTGGATCTGCGTCGCGCTCGACGCGAGCGCACCGAAGACATCGCGGAAATCCGGTCGCCCCCGGCCGTCCAGCAGAAAGGCGGGGGAGGGGACGAGTCCCGGCAGGATCGGTTCCATCGCTCACGCACTCCGGAGAGGGTTGTCTCCGGAAAGGTGGTGGGCGATGTGGGACGGCGGGATGGACGAGGGGGACTGTTGTCCCTCGGCTCAACGGCTCAGAACCACGATGAGCGTGACCACTCCCGACACGAAGGAGACGACGCTGCCCCAGAAGGTCAGCTCGTCCCGCCAGTGGCTGCGCTCCTGGGCCGGGACGTGGATCCAGTCCCCGGAACGAATGCGCATGTCGATCACATCCTGGGTGATCTCGTCCGCGCGGATGTTCAGGATCATGGTCTTCCCGTCTCGCACGAGGCGCACGTGGGCCTGATCGGCCGGGACCGAAAGGGAGGTGAGCGCGAGCTCACTCGAAGCTCCCCCCGCCTCGGACAACGCGTCGATGATGGTGGCGGTGGGGTCGAGGAAGTACTGCCCGGGCCGACCCACGGAGCCGGTGATGTTGACGCGCAACTCCACCTTCACGTTGACGACGGGCTGATCGTAGAAGGATGAGTATCGCTGAATCAGCGCTTCCCGGAGTCCATTCTCGTCGAGTCCCGCCGCATGCACGCTTCCAACGAACGGCAGGTAGACGTCGCCCGCCCGATCGAGAATCCTCGGCCCTTCGACGAAGGCCACTCTCTGGCCGCCGGCGGTGTAGACGTCTACCGTAACGCGGTCGCCGGGGCGGATGGCGTAGCCGACCTCTTGAGCCGTGAGCGGCGAGACCGTCAGAAGGGCCAGGACGGGCAGCAAGCGGACGTTGGGTAGCATGGGGCGCTTGAGGCTGTCACGAGAGAGTAACGCGCATGGCGGGGTGGGCTGTGTGGGCTAGTTTAGCCGCGCCGCTTCGGAGTTGTCCAGCACGCAGGCCGAGAATGAGGAAGACGAATGAGTCGCTCGCTCGTGGTAGTTGTATCTCTGATGATGGGTTTCGGACTTGGCGGGGCGCCGTGCGCCGGACAGATGCCGCCGCCTCAACCCCGTCTCCTGGTGCTCATCTCGATCGATCAGTTCCGGGCTGATCTGGTCGAGCGCTACGCGCCGATGTTCACGGGAGGTTTCAAGCGCTTCCGGGAGGAGGGCTACCGGTTCACGCAGACGTCTCACGCGCACGCCAACACGGAAACGGCGGTCGGCCACACGACGCTGTCGACAGGGGTTTTTCCGTCTCGTTCCGGGATCGTGGCCAACGATTGGATCGAGACCGACGCCAACGGACCTCACAGCGTGTACGCAGTGGCGGATTCCGCCTCGCCCATCGTAGGGCAACCGGACGCACCGGGCCGTTCGCCGGCGAACCTGAAGCGCGGCGGTTTGGCGGACTGGGTCCTGGCGGCGGACCCCGAGGCGCGCATCGCGTCGATCTCGCTGAAGGACCGTGCGGCAATCACGCTGGCGGGGCGCGCCAAGGGCGACGTCTATTGGATCCTGCCTTCTGCCGGCCGCTTCGTCACCTCGACGTACTACCGGTCCGACTACCCGAAGTGGGTCCAGGACTTCAACGACAGGGTCATGCCGGGGCTGCTCACCGACACGGTGTGGAACACCACGGTGCCCGAGGCTCAGCGAAGCCTTGCCCGGGACGATGCCGCGTCGTACGAAGGCGATGGCGTCCATACCACATTCCCCCATCTGGCATCGCAAGAAGCGACTCCCGCAGGGCGCGTCGCGTGGCTGCTGCGGGGCCCTACCGCGGATCGAGCCGTGGGAGCCATGGCGCGCGAGGCCATCGACCAACTCCAGCTCGGTCAGCGTGACCATGTGGACTACCTCGCGCTTTCGTTCTCAGCGACCGACTACGTCGGCCACGACTACGGACCCCTCAGCCAGGAGCAGCTCGACAACATCCATCGTCTCGACGGCGAGCTCGGCACCCTTTTTGCGTACCTGGACGAACACGTGGGCGAGGGCCGATGGGTCGCGGCGCTCTCCGCCGACCACGGTGTCCTGACCATGCCTGAATATCTGGTGACCCAAGGTGAAGGAGCACAGCGCATCAACGCACGGGTTCGTGGCGACGCGCTTCGAGCGGCTGCAAGAGATGCGACAGCGGAAGGCGGTACGCGCGACGAAATCGCGCGCAGACTCGCGGCCATCGTGGAGGAGCGCGGTCTCGCAACGAAGGCCTACACCGATGCCGACCTCACCAAGGGCGAGCCAGCGGACTCCTTCGCGACGTTCTTCCGGAATTCCCTGTACCCGGGTCGGGCAGGCGGTCGGCTGTCCATCTACGGCGTCGAAATCCGCTTCGGTTACCACGAGCTGGTGAGGGGTGCAACGGGCACCACCCACGGAACGCCGTACTGGTACGATCGCCACGTGCCGTTCCTGCTTCTGGGGGCAGGGGTGCATTCGGGCCGCTCGGCCACGCCGACGTACACCGTGGACATCGCGCCCACCCTGGCTTCCCTGGGGGGGCTGCCGGTTCCCCCAGATTTGAACGGCAGCTCCGTCTACCACTAGAAATTAATTGCCAAATGTTCCTATCAATTTGTGACGGTCCGGGGAAACGCATGAATCCCGAAACATCGCGCCGCTCATAGCTCTTGACATCTGCAGGGGCGCGGCCCCATATCTAGAGTATACTCGGTAAACATTTGAAAACGCCTCCCCAGGACGGTTCCGGCGCACTCGCGTGTGTTGGGTCCAGGGGTGTCATATGAGGCACGGCGTGCCTGATTTCGGGCGCGTCCGCGGGTTGAATAGGCGGCTTCAGGGGGAGGCAGGACGTCGCATGATGGGCTTTCGTGCCACTCGCTTGCGTCCCTTCCAAACAGCACGATGGCCTACGGGTGTCGTGAATCCGAGGCTATCGGAAGAGAAATGACTGCGCCTGAAGAATATCCCAGCGGCTGGACCATAGAAGACGCCGAGCGGCTCATGTTGTCGCTGAAGGGGGTCATCTCGGCGAGGTTGGTCGCCCGGCCCGGTGGGCACGTGGATGAAGTGCATCTGCTGACCACGCACGAAGTGACTGCCAAGCAGACCGTGAGGAACGTCGAGTCGGCCTTGCTCGCGCACCTGGACCTTGCGGTGGATCACCGCAAGATCTCCGTCGCGCAGACGAAAGATCTTCCTGGTGATCTGCCAAAGGCCGAGCCCTTGGTGCGCCTTCTGCCTCAACCGCCCGCACGGGAGCGCAGATTGCTCTTCCACGGGCACCACGTCGAGACCCAGCGGTCCCACAAGGTGACGCACCGGGTCGAGATCGAATGGAGTGGGAAGTGCTAC
>JBBSOM010000337.1:0-4416 GCA_038259715.1 Longimicrobiales bacterium | reverse complement strand
GCGATGTAGGGCAACCAATTGTCGAAGGTCAGCACGTGCTTCAACCAGCGGGCCGTGACTCGAGCCTTGGATCTCCGGAAGTGCCGGCGCCAACGCCGCCTCTCCTTCGGGGTCACGGGAGTGGTGAATTGGTACCCGCCCTCCACGGGGCGGAGTCGGCCGGATTCAGCGGCGGCCTCGAGCACCGGGCCGAAGTGCTCCCGGAAATGCGCCTGCTGCATGCGGAAGATGGTGTCCGCGCGATTCCGCGCCTCCGGGCGGAACTCACCCTGGTAGCACACCTCGAGTAGGCGCCGCCCTACACCCTCGGCGTCGAAGGGTGGCTCGAGATAGGGGGCAAGCCAGTCCAGCACCCCTCCCCTCGCCTCGCTCAGACGCTCTTCAACCCAGACCACATGTTCGGGGGTCGAACCCCAGATGACCGCCACGCGTTGGACCATTCGCGCGAGCAGGAAGTGGTCGCGCGGCTCCGGGCCGAGTGCAGACGCGAAGTCCTCTCGTGTGAGGATGAGACACTTTGCCACGCCGGCCTGGCCATCCTCCGGCGTGAAGGCGATCACGTTGGGTGCGAGCACGCCTGCCATCGCGGTCATCAGCCAGGGTGGCCGATGCATCTCGCCGGCCGCTCGCAGGCCTTGATAGAATCGGCGGTAGTCCTCCACCACGACCACGAAGTCCAGCGCGCTATGGCGGTCGGGGTTGGCTCCAAGCAGGTGCGACCCGTAGAGGATGACGGACTGTGTCGCCCCGTCCGTGGCGGCAGCCATGCGCCGGGCCATCTCCGTGGCGTGCACGAGAACGGCACGCGTGCCCTCGCTCGGTTCGTCCACCCGACGGGCGCTCAACCGACCGGTACCGTCGCGCGCATTTCGGCCAGCTTGTCCACCATATGGGCCCGCATCTCCTCGATGAACGGCTCCGGCTCCGCGCCAGGGTGCTCCCACCGGAAGGGACCGAGCATCTCCACCCGACCCCGGATCCCCCGCATTCCTCCCAGGAAGTCTTTGAGGGTTGCACGCTCCCAGAATCCATCGGCCACAACCACGTACACCGTCCATGCACGCTGCGCCAGAATGAGCTTGAGGCCTTTGGTCTTGAAACGTCCGATCTCTCCGTTCCTCGTCCTGGTGCCTTCCGGGAAGATGGCCAGAGGTACGTCCGACGTGCGTGCGGCCTCGGCAATGGTGCGCAGCATGCGCTTACCGGACCCTGGGTTTGCCGACGGGTCCACGACTGGGTATTGATAGAGCCGAACCATGTGCGAAATTAGCGGGATCCACCTTAGATAACGCTCCCGGGTCACGATCCTGGGGTAGGCGTCGGGTATCGACGCCACCACCAGCGGAATGTCCATGAGCGACTGGTGGTTCATGAGGACGAGGGTGCCGGCATCTCCGGGCACCTTGGGCAACTCCGAAATCCGAGCGCCTCCCAGCACCGAGAAGGTGCGCATCATCAGCCGGGCCATGAAGCGCTGCCAAGAACCCAGGATGGCAATGCGACGTGACGGACGCAGGTGCGCCCACGGCGAGACGATGAAGCGCTGGATCGGATCCAGCACAACGAGCGCGAAACAGGCTACGGTGAGCGCGAGGTAGCCTCGGAGCTTTGACAAGAGGCCTCCGTCGGCACGGGAGGTCGGACGTGAGCGCTGGCGGATGCATCGCGGACCGCCAACGCTAATCGGACCTGCGGATGCGTATCAAGGCACGCGGTCATCGAGAACGCACATCGGCCAAGGATGAACGAAGACATGGACTACACATACTACGGCTTCCGCAACTGCGTCGGAGGCTTCTTCGAGATGGCGACTTCAGACGCCAGGAAGATCCTCCCGCCCCACCTGCAGCCGCTCGAGTTGCAGCACATGCGGAGCGTATTCGCGTTGACCGCGTTCGAGTTCACCGACAGTGAAGTCGGAGCCTACGAAGAGGTCGTGCTGGCCGTGCTCGTCCCGCCGATGGTGGAGCCGGGGCGACCCCTGCCCAAGGCGGCGTTCTACCCCTGGGCCGTGGGAACGTCCACCGCGGCCGCCCGCAAGCACGCCATGGAACGGTGGCACCTGCCGCACCACATGAAGGATCTGGAAATCAAGTTCACGGAGACCGATGGCCAGATGGTGGTCAACGTCCGGGACGAGGATCAGCCCGTTCTCGACCTGACGGTCACCGAGTACGCCTTCGGGCCCGCCAGGTACCTCTACAATGCGTTCACCATCGAGGCGGACGACCGCTTCAAGGCCAACATCTACATGGAGGCGCCCCACTCCGAACACGAGGAGGAGAAGGGGTCGCTGACGCTATACGACCACCCGATGACGGCGCCGCTCACGGTTTCGGAAGTCCACACGTGGCCCTTCCGGGAAGAGTGGTATCGAGCCGGCCTGCAGACGTTCGAGCCGCTGGAGACGATCTGAGTGGGCCGCGCCGCGTCTTCGTGATCTTCAACCCCGCCGCTGGGCGGGGAAGAGGGGCGCGGCGCATCTCGACGTACCGGCGGCTTCTCGCGGAGCGGGTACCCGAGGCCGTTGTTGGATACAGCGAGCGGCCGGGAGGCGAGGCGGCGCTCGCTGAGCGCGCGCTGCGGGAGGGCTTCAATGTGATCGTCGCAGTGGGTGGCGACGGGACGTGGAGCAACGTCGCGGACCGGGTGCTGGCGTCGGGACATGCCGAGGCCGTGTTCGGTATCCTGCCCAACGGCACGGGCAATGACTTCAGCCGGAACCTCGGGTTTCGAACCGGAGGGATGCAGGAGGCGGTCCGGGTCCTGGCGGAGGGGCACGTTCGGCCGGTCGACGTGGGCGAATTAGTGACTCCGAGCGCCTCGGAACACGACCCGGAGCGTTTCGGCTCCCGCTACTTCCTCAACTTGATCGGCTTCGGATTCGATATCGCCGTGATCGACGCCGCCGCACGGGCCCGGTTCCTCCGGGGGGCTTTGCTCTACAAGCTCACGGCGCTGCAGCAGCTCTTCAAGTTTCCTGGTGTGCAACTCGGGGTCGAGAGTTCCGCCGGCGGACGACGCGACGACCGCCACCTCATGTTGACCGTCTCCAACGGAGCGTATTTCGGTGGCGGCTTCCCGATCGCGCCGGGGGCGAGTGTCGACGACGGCCTGCTCCACGCATGTCGCATCCTGGACGCGGCGCCGATGACGAGGCTCAAGCTTTTCAACCTCGCCGAGAAGGGCCGCCACGTAGCGTCGGAATACGTGGAAGTCATGGACGGCAGGTGCTTTCGAATCTTCTTCGCCGCTCCGCCGCGCTTCGAGATGGACGGCGACGTTCGCCGCTCGAGGGAGCCTGTGATGGAGGTCCGCGTCCGTCCGGCGGCCCTTCGCGTTATCGCACCCGCACCCTGAACGCGCTCCACCGGACAAAGTACTTGACGCGGGACGCCCCAGGGCTCTACCGTAAGGGATGATCCGTCCTGCCGTGAGAGTCGACCCGCCGGAGTCTCCGCCTATGGCCCTGCATGATCGGGCCATGGACAACCTGCGCTTCATCCGCGAGACCATGGAGCGCTCCCAGGCATTCACCGCGGTTTCCGGCATCGGCGGCGTCGTGATGGGGCTCGTGGCACTCGTGGCGACCGGGCTCGCCTGGTCTGTGCCCGGACCTACCGCGTGGGTGTGGGTCTGGATGGTCGCTGCGGTGCTGGGGCTCGGCGTTGCGCTCGTGGCCATGTCGAGAAAGGCGCACGCCGCGGGCACCACACTTCTGGCGGGACCCGGACGCAAATTCGCCTGGAACGTTTCGCCGCCGCTCCTCGTGGGCGGGCTCATGACCATCGTCATGGTCCGAGCCGATCTGGTCGCACTGCTTCCGGGAATCTGGCTGCTGCTCTACGGGGCCGGCGTTGTGACGGGAGGAGCGTTCTCGGTACGCATCGTCCCGGCGATGGGCTTCACGTTCATGACCTTGGGGGCGGTGGCGCTCTTCACGCCCCCTGCGTGGGACGACGCCATGATGGCGGCGGGTTTTGGCGGGATACACATCCTCTTCGGCATCATCATCTGGAGACGGTATGGGGGCTGAGCGGAAGGCTGCGGCAAGCGATTCGGCGGACGGCCCGGTGGCCCGGCCGGCGCTCGGCGCCGTCCCCGGCGCCAGGCCGGAGGCGGATGCGCTCGAGTTGGACCGTCTGATCCACGAGCGCGTGCGCCTCGGCATCGTAAGCGCGCTCGCGGTCAACGGAAGGCTACCGTTCACCGACCTCCGCGAATTGCTCGGAACGACGGACGGAAATCTCAGCGCCCACGCGCGCCGTCTGGAAGACGCCGGCTATCTCCGGTGCCACAAGTCATTTCACGGCCGGGTCCCGCATACCGAGTACGAGCTGACGGCACGGGGCATGCAGGCCCTCCGCGAATACCTCGATCATATGGAAGCCATCATCGCGGCGACCAGGACCGGGT
>JBBSOM010000336.1:0-4423 GCA_038259715.1 Longimicrobiales bacterium | reverse complement strand
GCTACGCCATCCAGGTGGATGGCGTCCAGGCGGGGCAAAGTGGCGGGGCTGAGCGCCAGCACCGTGGACAGGCCCGCCCGCGCCACCAGCAACCCAAGGGCGCCTCCCAGGCCGGCGAGAATGAGACTCTCCGTCAGCAGGTAGCGGGCCATGCGGGCACGTCCGGCACCCAGCACCGCGCGCATGGCGAACTCCCTCTTCCGGCGCCCCGCCCGCGCGAGGAGGAGGAGCGTGAGGTTCGAGCATGTGACCCCGAGCAGGAGCGCTACCGCGCCCATGAAGACCAGCATGGTCGGCCGTGCGGCGGCGGTCGCGGCATCCCGTAGCGGACGGGCGAGGATGCCACGGCTCATCGAGGCCCAGGAGGGGCGCGGGAAGTCGGGTCGGGGCGCCTGCGCGATGGCGTCGAGGGCGTCGCGGGCCTCATCGGGTCCTACGCCGGCGCGGGTGCGTCCCATCATGCCCAGGTGGTGGCCCCATTCCCGGGAGTCGAAGTCGGTCACGAGAGGGTCGTACCGGAGCAGCGTCCACACCTCGGCGGACGGCTCGGTGACGTTCTCGAACGTCGGCGGCATGACGCCCACGACGGTGTACGAATCACCGTCGAGATGAAGCACCTGCCCCACTGCCGCCGGGTCCGCGTGGAGGTGGCGACGCCAGAATCCATCACTGACGATCGCTTGACGGGGGCCGTCGGGCCGATCCGCGGACGGATCGAAGCCCGCCCCCACCCCGGGGCCCACCCCCAGAACGTCGAAGTATGCGGCGCTCACGCTCTGACCCTCGAGGCGCATGGGCTCCTCGCCTCCGGTCAAGGTGGGCTGCCATGGCTTGAAGACCGTCAGCGACTCGAAGACGCGGTTTCGTTGCTCGATCTCCACGTAGGTCCGGAACGCCGACGGAATCTCCGACCCGTTCTCGGACCGGTAGGTCAACGACAGGATGCGCTCGGAGTGGGGGTAGGCCAGCGGCTCGAAGAGAACCGGGCGGACGGCGCTGAAGATGGCCGTGGCCGCGCCGACACCCCCGCCGAGGGTGAGGATCACCACGAGGGTGAAGCCCGGACTCCGCCGCAGGCTACGCGCACTCAAGCGTATGTCGGACGCCAGCGACTCCACCCAGCCCTCCCATCCGTACGCGCGGAGTTGTTCACGCGCATTGACGTCGTCGCCGTAGCGCAGACGTACCGCCCGGCGGGCCTCATCGACCGTGGCTCCCCCGGCCACGAGTTCGGCCTCGGCCTCTTCCATGTAGTGGCGAACCTCGTCGGTGACGTCCCGATCCGCCTCATGCCGGTGGAAGAGGGCCCAAAGGCCGAGCTTGACCCTCCGCCAGAGACCCATCGCGTCAGCCCTCTGCCATGAGAAGGCGACCGACCGCGCCCGATCGGCGACGCCAGTCTTCGGTCTCGACCGTCAGCTGCTCTCGGCCCGCCGGCGTCAGTGAGTAGTACTTGGCTCGGCGCCCGTTCTCGGTCCGGCGCCACCTGGAATCGATCCAGCCCGTCCTCTCCAGCCGCTTGAGCGCCGTGAGGAGGGAGCCCGGGTTCACCTTGAACACGTCGTTCGAGACGTGCTCGATACGCCTGGCGATCCCGTACCCATGCAGCGGCCCCAGACTTACCGTCTTGAGAACCAGCATGTCGAGCGTGCCCTGGATGAGGTCGGTGTTCTCGTTGGGCATTGCTGGACTTTCCTCGACGGAGGGGAACGCGCTTCGTGTGTATATTATGATCGTCAAGACATGATCATCAATATGTGACGGTCAAGACGTGATGTCGAGACGCCAGGGTCAGGTCGGACGCTCGGGAGTCGAGGGGTCGGGACATGAGGGCTGGATCTCGGGGCCCCGGTGCCTCATCTTGCGCGCCCATGACCGAACAAACCGCCCGACTGAGCACCGCCGCCCTGGCCATGTTCGCCTTTATGGCGCCCTCGCCTACCGCCGCCCAGAACCTGGGTCCCCGCACCATGGAAGCGTACCGCCTTCCGCCGGGTGTGGAGCTCCGGATCGATGGTCGCCTGGACGAGGAGGTGTGGCAGGTCGCGCCCTCCTACGCCGACTGGGTCCAGAAGGAGCCCGACGAGGGCAAACCGGCCCTCAACGACTCCCGCGTCTGGTTTCTGTACGATGACAAGGCCATCTACATCGGGGTCATCAACTACGATCAGGACCCGACGAGCATCGCCCGGAACATGGCGCGCCGGGACGCGTCGTATGCCGGTCGCTCGGACTACTTCGAGGTGATGATCGATCCCAACCGGGACGGCCTCACCGCGTACCGGTTCCGGGTGACGGCCGGGGGCGTTCAGACCGACCGCTACCTCTACGATGACGACAAGGAGGACACGGCCTGGGACGCCGTCTTTGAATCCCGGGTCACTGTTGATGAGCGAGGGTGGAACGCCGAGTTCCGCATTCCGCTCTCCCAGATCCGATATGAAACGGCGGACACGGCGCAAACGTGGGGCATCCAGTTCGGACGGCGCAGGGCGGCGGACAATGAGTTGACCCGTTTCAGCTTCGTATCGAAGCTCCGCCCGGGACGGGTGAGCCAGTTCGGCCGCGTCAGCGGCATCGCCTTGGACGGCACGCCCGGCCGCTTCGAAGCCCTGCCGTACGTGCTCTCCCAGGCACACACGGGCCCTGCCACGCCAGGTGACCCCTTCTTCGACGGACGGGAGACCGATGCCCGGATAGGAGTGGACCTGAGCTACGGACTGGGCACCGCGTTCACCCTTGACGCCACCATCAATCCGGACTTCGGCCAGGTGGAGGCGGATCCAGCCGTCGTGAACCTCACCGCCTTCGAGACGTTCTTCCGCGAGGCCAGGCCTTTCTTCGTCCAGAATGCGCGCGTCTTCGACTTCAACCTCGGGAGTGGTCAGAACTCCCTGTTCTACTCTCGGCGCATCGGCCGCGCGCCCCACGGCGGCGACTCCGGAGGGGCGGACTTCGAGGACGTGCCGTCGGCGACGTCGATCCTCGGCGCGGCCAAGCTCACCGGGCGCACCACGGGCGGGCTGTCCCTGGGTGCCTTGGTGGCCGTGACCCAGGCGGAGAAGGGTGAGGGGTACTTCACCGATAGCGACAGCTACGAGACGTTCGATGTGGAGCCCCGCTCCACGTACGGCGTGGTCCGGGCGCAGCAGGATTTCCGGGAGGGGCAGTCCCGCGTGGGCGGCATCTTCACCGCCACGCGGCGGGCGCTTCCGCAGAGTGGCGTCTTCGCCGGTCTACCGGCTAGCGCGTATTCTGCGGGCCTCGATTTCGAACACGCCTGGGCGAATCGGGAATGGGCCCTATGGGGCTTCTTCTCAGGTAGTCGCGTGCTCGGCGATTCCCTGGCGATCACGGCGCTCCAGCGTGCGTCGAATCACTACCGCCAGCGCCCAGACCTGGACTGGGCGGCCTACGATCCATCGGCCACCAGCATGACGGGCGCGGACTGGCGCCTCCAGTTCGAGCGTCGGGTGGGCAAGTGGACCGGGGCCGTGTGGGCGGCGGAGATCACCAGCGGCTTCGAGGTGAACGATCTGGGCTTCAGCACGTCTCCCGAGCGGTTGGACGGGGGCTTCCGGGTCGGGCACCAGGAAGTACGGCCCATGGGAGTGTTCCGGAATTCGAAGGTGGACTTCAGCACCTTTCACAATTTTTCGCACGAGGTGCTTCGGGATACCTGGTCCTGGAGCAGTTGGGAGCGAGCGCACACCAGCGGCACGGCGAGCCTGAGCGGTTCGGGCGAGTTCCTGAATTTCTGGACCGCCAACGCTTCCGTGTCCTACGGGCCCGACGTGATGAGCCGCACCGCCACGCGGGGCGGGCCGCGTATGCTGGTTCCCGGTTCATGGGACTTCTCCGTGGGCCTCGGCACCGACAACCGGAGCCTGCTCTCGTTGCGGCCCAACCTGGGGATCACACGCCGCAAGGACGGCGCAGGGGAAGGCTTCTCGGCTAGCCTCGGTGTCACCCTGCAGCCGTCCACCCGCCTCCTGGTGACGCTCGAACCGTCCTACGCGCAGAGCACCGATGCCGGTCAGTACGTCACCTCGTCGGACGCCGTGCCCTACGCGCCCACCTACGGAACCCGTTACCTCTTCGCGGACCTGGATCGGCGGGATTTATCCATGGTCACCCGTGTGAACATGACGTTCACCCCCAGGCTTTCACTGGAGTTCTTTGCTCAGCCGCTGGTGTCCTCGGGCGACTACGTCGTCTACAAACAACTGATCCGACCCGAGTCGTTCGCCTTCGACACGTTCAAGGAAGGTGTAGCAAGTGCAGGGGGGTGCGGCGGAGGGCGTACGTGCGTGGACGCGTCGGGGCGGCGTCTCGTCGATTTCGATGGCGATGGGGTGGCCGACACCGACTTCGCGGACCGGGACTTCAACCTCCGCTCGCTCCGGTCCACCGCCGTGCTCAG
>JBBSOM010000335.1:0-4447 GCA_038259715.1 Longimicrobiales bacterium | reverse complement strand
GACGTACACATGAGCACGGACGAGATCATGGCTCTCACCCGCGGCGACGGGTCGTGAGCGACACCCTCGTCGACAGCAACATCATCCTGGATATCCTCACCGAGGATGGCGAGTGGGTTGAATGGTCCGCATCGGCCCTCGAGCAGCGGGCGGAACGATCAGTCCTCGTGATCAACCCCGTTGTGTACGCCGAAGTCTCCATCCGTTTCGAGCTCATTGAGGACCTTGATGACGCCCTTCCGGACACCGCCTTCCGAAGGGATCCACTGCCATGGGAGGCGGCATTCCTCGCGGGCAAGTGCTTCCTGGCGTACCGACAACGTGGCGGGGCAGGGCACTTGCCTTTGCCGGACTTCTACATCGGCGCGCACGCTGCAGTCACGGGGATGACGCTTCTCACCCGTGATGCAGCTCGGTATCGCACCTGGTTCCCGTCCCTCGACGTAATCGCGCCGACCGGAGGTGCGAGGAGCCCCGCAGCGCATCCCAACCCGCCGCGCGATCAGTGATGGTACGACCATCGAGCGCCGCGCGGACTTCCCGCTACGCGAGGCCGACCAAGTCGACTCCGAAGCTCTGTCCCCGGTACGCGCGATAGTGGGGATCGAGCGTGAGCAGATGAGGGTTCACCAGCGCGTTCGAGCCCCCTGCGGCGACGGGATACGGGCCGCCTTCGAGGGGGAGGGCGAGCGTAGCCGGCTCGCACGGAAAGGGCCGATGTCCGAGGGCGGCGGAACTGGCGGACTCCGATCGGACGTAACGCTCCCATACTCCCGCCGAAGGCTGCGGGCCGTATGTTGGGGCCATGATCACCGCACTCGTGTTCGCCGCGCTGCAGCAGGTCCCGCCGCCTCTCCCTCGACGTGACGTCCCCGACCCCGGAGTCATCGCCACCGAACAGCGGGTCACCCCCGCCGGCGTGCAGACGGTCTTCCGGGGGCGAGTGGCTGGGGTGCGCTTCGGCACCACCGCCAACGAGATCTGGGTGGCCGTCCCCGGCCACGCGTACCGGCTGGACTGGCGAGGGGACCGCGTCCTCTCCGTGGCCGACTTCGACGGGGTGCCCGGGGTGCACGGGCTGGTGTTGGACCCGGTCACCCATCGGATTCTGGTCTCCTTGGTGGGACGCCTGCCCGCCAGCGTGGCCGACAGCCGCATGCCGGGGCCCCCCGTTCCCGCCCGCGCCCGTGTCATCGCGCAGTTGAACGGCTTCGACGCCGTCGCATTGTCGGACTCGCTGCCACCCCTCGCCTCGTCCGGCAACCTGGGGTCGTACATGGCGGGAGGGCCCGGCGTGGCCCTTCGCCCCGGGGCCTCCGGGAGGCGCGTGGCAGTGCTCCCTCTTCCGGCGGACGACAAGGTGGCCGTGCTGGACGCGGACTCCGGGACCCTCATCCGCCTCATGGACGCAGGCGTCCTCCCGGTGGCGGCGGCGGTGTCGGCAGACGGCACCGAGGCGTGGGTCACCAATTTCGGCGGCCCCAAGCCCACGAGCCGGGACCGGGCGGCGACGCAGTGCTGCGCCCCCATGGCTGAGCCGGTACGCGTGGACGACCGGGGCATCGCTGAGGCGGGCACGGTCTCGCGCTACGACCTGGCGTCGGGACAGGTCACCGCCACCGTGGTGGTGGGCCGGCACCCCACCGGCATCGCGTGGGACACCACCCGGGCCCGCCTCTACGTGGCCGACGGGAACTCCGACGCGGTGACGGTCGTGGATACGCGTCGCGGCCAGAGCGTCGGCTCCATCGAAATCGCCCCTTTCGTGCAGAGAAGTATCGGCCTGGCCCCGACAGCGGTGGCGCTGTCTCCGGACGGCGGCACCCTCTACGTGGCCCTGGGCGGCGCCAACGCCGTGGCTGTCTACGACGTCTCGGGGCCCGCAGGTCGTGGCACGTTGAAGGGGCCCATCCCCACCGGATGGTATCCGTCGGCGCTGGACGTGAGCTCCGACGGCTCCACCCTGGCGGTGGGTACACTCCTGGGGGTGGGCTCCGGAGAGGGGCGTACCTCCGGCTCCCCGGGGAAGACGGGGCGGTACGTCTACGCGGTGCGCGGCTCGGTGAACGTCGTCCCCGTGCCCACCGAGTCGGAGCTGGCGGCGTACACCACCTCGGTAGCGGCCAACGATCGCCTCACCCTGGCGGGGCGCGGCGTGTCGTTCAGTGTCGCCCCCCGAAGGGGCGTACCGGCCCGGGCCGTTCCCGAGCGCCCTGGGGAGCCGTCCCTCGTCGACCATGTCGTCTTCATCATCAAGGAGAACCGGACCTACGACCAGATCCTCGGGGACATGGGCAAGGGCGCCAGCGACTCGTCGCTGGTCATCTACGGGCGGGGCGTGACCCCCAACGCACACGCTCTCGCCGACCGGTACGTCCTCCTCGACCACTTCTTCGCGTCGGGGGGCAACTCGGCGGACGGCCACCAGTGGCTCACCCAGGCGAACGAGACCGAGTACACCATGTGGCCGCTGTACGAGGGGCGCAGCTATCCCTACATCGGCGTGGATCCCTTCACGTACTCGACGGGGGGATTCCTCTGGGAGGCGGCGCAGTCGAAGGGGGAGAGCGTCGCGGTCTTCGGCGAATACGCTCCGGCCCCCTCGGACGCGGATGCAGCGGTGCGTCAGCACTTCCTGGCCGAGTACCGGGACCGGCTTCCCCACGACCCGGCGTACTTCCGCGCGGAGATGGCGCGCGTGTACGACACCCACTCGGAGATCCCTTCGCTCGAGAAGGTTCTGGTGCGTGACTACCCGGGCTGGAGCCAGGAGTCGCCGGACGTGGTGAAGGCGGACGTCTTCCTGGATCACCTGCGGGAGTGGGAGGCGGCAGGGAAGATGCCGAGCCTCTCGATCATGGTTCTCCCCGCGAACCACACGAACGGCACATCGCCGGGGTGGAGCACGCCCAAGGCCATGGTCGCGGACAACGACCTGGCGCTGGGGCGGATCGTGGAGGGCCTCTCCCACTCGTCCTTCTGGAAGTCCATGGCGATCCTGGTCGTGGAGGACGACGCCCAGAACGGCGTGGACCACATCGACGGTCACCGCACGGTGGCGCTGGCGATCTCACCCTATGCGCGGCGCCGCGTGGTCGACAGCACATTCTACGCGCAGCCCAGCATGGTGAAGACCATCGAGCTCATGCTCGGGCTGCCGGCGTTGAGCATGTTCGACCTGGTGGCCACCGACATGCGCGCGAGCTTTACCGGTCCGGGCGAGGCCCCCGACCTCACGCCGTTCGCCGCCATCGTGCCGCAGCAGTCAATCTACGACGTCAACCCACCGGCGGGCTCCCTCCACGGCGAGGCGAAGGAAGCTGCGGAGGCCTCCGCGCGCATGCGCCTGGACATCCCCGACGCAGCGCCCAGCGACCTCCTGAACCGCATTCTTTGGCACGACGCCAGGGGGTGGGACACGCCCTTTCCCGGCGTACGCCACGCCCTCTTCTTCCCCATGTCCGTGGATCTGGCCGACGACGAGCGCGAGGAGCTGGAAGAGCGCGAGGGGAAGGAGCGCGAGCCGGGCGAGGTACGGGAGATCCGTCGGGAAGCGCTTCCGCCGCGACCTGGGCGGCGACCCGAGCCAGGAGGTCGGTAGCCGATCGGCAGAATGGCGTCGTCGGCCCCTTGGAGCCGGTGCCAAAGATGAGGCGAGGGATCGCGGCGGGGCCCGTCCGCGTGCGGTTCAGCGCCTGGATCTGCGACTTCTCGTCCACGCACAGCACGCCTTCGTTCCTTCGTCGACCCTACGTCGCATTCGAACTGGCGGACCAAGAGAGGGAGAGGCGTTCACCGCTCGAGTGGATGCGCTCGAGGTGTGCAGTCGTGAGCGCCACCTTCCGGGGTCGAACCTCTCCAGGCGCGTTCCGGCAGAGGCGGAAGTCAATTCACCAATACGATCGTGCCATTCCCCCAGGACGCAACCTTCTGCGACACGCTTCCGGTCAGAAGGCCCTTGAGGCTGCCCATCCCACGACGACCGAGAACAAGGACGTCATACTTCCCTTGATGCGCTTGGTGAAGGATGACGGTGGCAGGGTCGCCATCCAGAAGAGACGTATCCACGTCTTGCACGCCGGCCGTCCGCGCGGCGGACCTTGCCCGCTCCAGGAGGTCGATGCCCTCGGCTTCACCGGACCCCGCCAACTCCTTGTGCACGCTCGCGATCTGAGCAGAGTCCGGAGATGGCGCGGCCTCGAGGGAGGCGAGGTATCGCTTCAATTGTTCCCGTCCTAGTACCTTGCTCAAGACGTGCAAGAACGTAACGGACCCTCCGAACTTGATCGCCAATTCGGTGGCGAACGTCGACGCTCGACTGGAGTGTTCAGAGGGGTCGATCGCCACGAGTATGCGGGTGATCAACGGCGACTCCCTTGGCTTCGGCGTCATTGAGGCGGCTCACTCCTACCGGCGGAACCCACGCACCGTACGATCAGCATGAGCT
>JBBSOM010000334.1:0-4450 GCA_038259715.1 Longimicrobiales bacterium | reverse complement strand
TCGACGATGGCGACGCGGCTCCCCAGAAAGCGGTTGAACAGCGTGGACTTTCCCACGTTGGGCCGGCCGACCACGGCGACCACCGGAAGTTGCTGACTCACAGCGTGCGCAACGCCTCCGTGATTTCGTAGCCCGTGAGCACCCGGGTGCCGCCGAGCCCGGCCTCGAGTGCCGTGAGCGGCATACTGTCGATGAACAGGCGGTCGGCGTTGAGCGCGTGGGCGGGCAGACACACGATGTCACCGGCCCTTCCGCTCCCGAGCGCCCGCTGGATGTCGCAACCGGCCAGGAGACCCGCGACGGTGCACGTCTCTCCGAAAAAATCGTTGACGACCTCGACGATCTCCACCGGAGCGCCCGTGGACGCGGACAGCCGCTCGGCACGGTCGCGCAGGAACGGCGCCATCGAGCGTCCCGTCACGAGGCGCACGCGTCGGCCTTCCAGCCGTGGGACCTCCGCCAGACCCTGCTCGAAGCCATCCATGAAGCGACGCAGGGCGCCCACGCCGTTCTCGTACAGGGCTCCGTCGTCGTAGTAGGCCGCAGCCGGAAGTGGGCGACCGGCGTTGAGGTACATCTCGTCCGCCGAGTAGACCCACCCGAAGCCGCGCTCGGCCATGGCGCGAGCGCGGGCCTCGTCGATCCGGTCGATCACTCGCTCGGCCTCGTCGGAGCGGAGCAGCCGCACCGGGCGGTTCAGGTTGTAGCGGGTCAGGCCCACCGGGACGATCGACAGGGAGCGGACGCCGTCCCCCAGCGACCAGAGGTCCTCGATCGTGTGGTCCAGGTGCACGCCGTCGTTCCACTCCGGGCAAAGCACGACCTGGGTGTGCACTTCGAGACCGTTGTCCAGAAAATACCGTAGATGCTCCATGATCCGGCCGGCGCCCTCGTTGACCACGAGGCGCTTCCGCACCTCGGGCTCCGTGGCGTGCACCGACACATAGAGCGGGGAAATGCGCTGATCGACGAGTCGTTGCAGGCCCTTCGGCCCGAGGTTGGTCAGCGTTACGTAGCTACCGTACGTGAACGAGAGCCGGAAGTCGTCGTCGCGGAGCCAGAGGCTCTGCCGAACATGCTCGGGGTTGCCATCGATGAAACAGAACACGCACTTGTTGGCGCATTCCCGGATCGCGTCGGGTGCCGGTATGATCCCGACGGGCATGCCGGGTTCGCGTTCGATCTCGTACACCACCGTTTCCCCGACGGGAGACACGGTTTCCACTTCGAGTTCGGTGTCGGCGAGGAGAAACGTGAGGTCGATGCCGTCCCGGACCCGTTCACCGTTGATACGGACGATGCGCGTGCCGATCTCGAGGTTCAGCTCCTCGGCGATACTCCCGGCTTCGATCTCTGCGATACGTACCACGGGTCTCCCGATGCACCGCGGGGGCGGTGCCTACGTCGAATGGAAAGCTGTGAAAGCTAACGAAGAGGCACTTGGCCTTCAATTTGTGCGGGCGCTCCGGCGACCTGGCCCTAGCACGAACGCCGGCCGTCGGATCTACCCGACGACCGGCGTTCATCCAGAGCGGGAGACCGGGTTCGAACCGGCGACCCTCAGCTTGGGAAGCTGATGCTCTACCAACTGAGCTACTCCCGCATGGACGGAAAATCTAGCGGGGTGCGAAGGAGGGTCAACAGTAGACGGACGAGGGCGGCCCGGCCGAAGCCGGACCGCCCTCTCTGGTAACCCGCTCCCCCCCAGGAGTCGGTTTCAGCCGACGTCGAGCGTATACCCGTATCCAGTGGCCGTACCGGTCGTCGTGCCTTGCAATTGGAAGCTCGTGGACGAGTCGGCCGCGCCGACGCTGACCGATTTGTCCTCCGTGCCCACCGCATTTCCGGCGTCGTCGTAGAACGTGAAGTGCAGGGTCACGTTCGTGCCCGGGTCCAGGGCCTTGTTCATCACGCTACCCGAAACCTGGGCGCCGTCCTGGATGTCCTGCAACTGCAGGTCGTTCACGAGCACCTTCAGGCTTTCGATCTTGCTGACCAACTCGGAAGCCTTGGCGCCATCGCCTTCATGGTTCACGGCCTGCGCCATGATCAGGTAGCCGTTCTGGTTGTAGGGATCGAGGGCGATCCAGCGCTGCGCCGGCTCCGCGACCTTCGCGTACGCCGAGTCGATCTGGAGGGAACGCGTCCACATCTCGATCGCGTCGCGGTCCTTCACGCTCTTCGTCGCCGCCTTCTCGAAGGCCGCCGCCGCCCGGGTGTAGTCCTCACCCTGATAGAAGCCGACCCCGATGTTGTACATGTCCCCCGAGGCGAGGTCTGGGCGGCTGAGGAGGCGGTCGTAGACCTGGAACGCTTCCTCCTTGTTGCCCATCTGGAGCAGGATCGCGGCGAGGTTCCGTGACAGCGCCACGTTATCCGGATCCTTGGCGACCAGGTCCCGATACAGTCCGACCGCATCTTCGAAGCGCCCCGCCTGAGCCAGGACCGTGGCCTTCGTGATAGGAATGTCCGCCGCCTGTTCCTTCCACTGGGCGACCGTCGCGGAGTCCATTTCGGCCGTCTTGTCCGAGCTGATGAGCGCGCTGGCCTTGTCGAGGTTCTCGATCGACTTGTCGTACTGGCCTAACTGGGCGTAGATCTGGCCCAGCGTGATCATGACCTCGGGCCGCTGGTCGTAGATGGCGTTGGCGTTCTCGAAGATCGCCGCCGCCTTCTCGTACTCGTTCTGATTGACCAGAGGCGCCGCCTCCTGGTACAGTTTGAGCCACGCCTGCTCGCGGATGCCCTCCGTCTCGAGTGCGTAGATCGGTCGGAGTTCCTCGGCCTTGTCCAGGAACTTGTCGGCCTGCACGTACTCACCTGCACCGATTGCAGCCACACCGGCCAGCCGCCATGCGAGCGGGTTGGTCGAATCGGCGGCGATCGCCGCGCGCGCGGACGTCAGCGCCTGTGTGTACGCGGCCTCGGACGCAGCGTCGTCCTGCGCGCTACCCGCCTCGTCGAGTGCCTTCTGCGCGGCCTGGGTGTCGTCGTCCTGTCGAGGCCGTTCTCCCTGAGCCAGCATGGTACCACCGGGAACGGCCATCGGAGACGGGCTCTCCGAGCCGCCGCCCGAGGACGCGCCACCGGCGCAGGCGCCGACACCCAGCGCCATGGTCAGGACGAGTCCAAAGCGGAGCTTCATCAGGGGATCCTCCCTTGGGGTCGTGAAATAGATAGACCGAGCAATTTAGAGAGGGCCGAAAACCGCGTCAAACCGACCTTCTCTCTGTGCACGCACGGATGCGCCGAAGCGCCTCGTCTTTTCCGAGTGCTGCAAGGATCTTGCCAAGATCCGGACCTTGTTCCGTGCCGATCAACGCGCGCCGAAGCGGATGAAAGAGCGCCGCCCCACGGGCACCTACCGTCTTGCCGGCTTCCCGCACGACACGGCCGAGAGACGCCTCTTGCCAGGGCTCCGCCTTCGCGAGAGCGAGAGCGACCCCGGCAAGCGTGCGGCACGCCTCGTCATCGGCCGCCAATTCGGACCGGACCGTGTCCAGTTCCGGGCCCTTCTCCGGGTACAAGAGCGGGAGTTGCTCGTTGACCTCCCTATAGGTGGCCATGCGCGTCCGGACCGCGTCCACCACCGCTTCGAGGTTGGTGCCCGCCTCAGGAAAGCGCGTCCGGTCGAGGAACGGCGCCACGTGGGCGGCAAGGGCGGCCGGAGACTCCATGGCCAGGTGCTGCCCCGCGATCCAGTGCAGCTTCTCGGGGTCCATCTGCGTGTCGCTGCGCCCGACGCGGTCCACGGAGATCGAGTCGATCAGTTCGGAGCGGCTCAACACCTCGCGTTCCTCGGGGTGGGACCATCCCAGGAGCGACAGATAGTTCAAGACCCCGTCGGCCGGGTATCCTCGAGCCCGCAGTTCGGCCACGGCGGCGGCCCCCTCGCGCTTCGACAGCTTGCGTCCATCGGGCCCGAGCACGGTGGGCAGGTGTGCGAAAATGGGGCGCGGCCGTTCCATCGCGTCGAACAGAAGCGCTTGTTTCGGGGTGTTGGACAGATGCCCCACCCCGCGGATGACATGGGTGATCTCCATCGCGACGTCATCCGCCACCACGGCGAAGTTGTAGGTAACCCGATGGTCGGATCGCCGGATGATGAAGTCGTCTATATCACTGGTGGGGAAGGATATAGCACCATATACATCATCTATGATATCAACCGTATCAAGCCCGTCCGGTACAGCAAAGCGGATCGCGGGCGCCTCGGGGGTGGTCGCCGCACGTGCGGCCCGCTCGGCGGCGGTCAGGCGTCGGCAACGGCCCGAATAGTGATGGATGCGCCGACCGTCCTTGCCAATCCCAGCCTCCGCCTCGAGTTGCGCTTCGGTGCAATAGCACGGATACGCCCGACCCGCGTCCACCAGCGACTCGATCTGCGCACGGTGCTGCCGGGCGCGCTCGGATTGGCGGTAGGGACCAAAGGGGCCCCCGACTCCCGGCC
>JBBSOM010000333.1:0-4454 GCA_038259715.1 Longimicrobiales bacterium | reverse complement strand
GAGGAACTCGACGACGCCATCCGCGCCGAGGATCGCGACCCCCTCGTCGATGGCGTCGACGACTTGGCGCAGCCTGGCGGGCGTCGGCAATCCGGATGGCTGCGGCGGGACGGAATCGCTCAAGTTCATGCCTCGGGCGTAGGCAAGATCTATTCCAACACGCCGCGGTCGGTGAGGTTGGCCGGCCGTTCACGCTCGGCTATCGTCCAGTATGAGCCCAATCAGTTCCAAACAGCGCGCACACCTCCGATCCCTCGCGAACCGGCTGAAGCCCGTGGTTCACATCGGCATGGACGGGGTCACTGAAGGGACGCTGCGCAGCATCTCCGAAGCCTTCCGTACCCGTGAACTGCTCAAGGTGAAGGTTCAGGATGGAGCTCCGCGTTCTACGCGCGACACGGGCGACGACATCGTCGCAGCAATTCCGGACGTCCATCCGGTCCAGACGATCGGGCGTACGATCGTTCTGTACCACCGTCACCCGGACCGTCCCGAGATCGTGCTCCCCGTCTGATGTCGCGTGCGTTCGTCAACGAAGACGCCTCGGGAGCACCTGAACCGGACTACCGGCTCCCCGACCCCGAGTCCCCCTACTACAGGGAAGCGGCGGCGTGGGCGCTCATCCAGGGTGCGGACGTCGGAGATTCACGGGGGGCCGAAGAGGCCACGGGATACCGCTGGGGAGACCCGCTCCTCGTGCCCGACGTGGAGCGGATCCTCGAGCAGGCCAACGAACAGGACCAGACCCGCGTCGCCCAGTTGGCGCGCCGCTTCCTGAGACTGGCGCGACGAGGCTGAAGCCCACGACGCCCCTCCCCCGGTCTGGCCGGAGGGGCGTCGCGTGGCTCGGCTGACTCAGCCTTCGCCCTTCACGATGTCGAGAAGCTCGATCTCGAAGATCAGCGTGGCGTTCGGCCCGATGTCCTGACCCGCACCCTGCTCGCCATAGGCGAGGTCGGACGGGATCACGATCCGGTACTTGCTCCCGACGGGCATCAGTTCGAGCCCCTCGGTGAAGCCCGGGATGACGCCCCCGACCGGGAAAGTCGCCGGCTCGCCGCGATCGTACGAGCTGTCGAACTGCTTACCGTCGATGAGCGTGCCTTTGTAGTTGATCTTGACCTGGTCGGTCTTGGTCGGCTTCGGCCCGTCGCCCGGCGTGAGCACCTCGTACTGGAGGCCGCTCTCCGTGATGGTCACTCCGTCCTTCTTGGCGTTTTGCGCGAGGAACGCTTCGCCCTCGGTCTTGTTCTTTTCGGCGGAGGCAGTGCGCTCGGCCTTCTGCTCCTCGGTCACCTTCTGGCTGAACGCCTGGAGGGCCGTCTGGACCTCCTCCTGCGGAATCGCCTGATCGCGTTTGGCCATCGCGTCGTCGAGACCCTTCTGGAACGCGGCCATATCCAGGTGTCCTTGGGCCGGCGCCAGATTCTGTCCCATGTTGAGACCGATACCGTAGCTGGCCTTCTGGTCGTCCGTGTCGAGCTTCGCGTTGGCGGAACTCGTGCCGCCGCAGGCGGACATCAACAGGGCGGCTCCCATGAGCGCGCCCGAATGGCGAAATCGCATGTGGTACCTCTAGGAGGATGGAAAGAAGCGGAAAAAGTTAACGTAAGGATGGCCCTGCGCACACGGGGCCGCATGTGCGCAGACGCGCCGTCAGTCCATCTCTCCGGGTGAATTCGCCTTCTCCATTATCCGGAATGGTTCTCGACAAATTTGCGAATGCGCTGCGAGGTCGACACACTCGGCGTGCGTTCCAGGGCGACCCCCGTCGTCCCTCGAGCGCCCTGACTTCCGATTCCGTTCCTGCCCCACTCAAGGAAGGAGGAGGATAGATGCGTCGTTTTCTACCGTTACTCGCAGTGGCCCTGCTCGGATGGGCCACCCCTCAGGGAGGTCTGGAGGCCCAGGTCGGCACGGTGGCCGGAAAGGTCATCGCCGAAGACGGAGCCGCGGTGTCCGGCGCGCAGATCACCGTCGTCGGGACCGGGAAAGGCACCATTACGAACGCGCGCGGCGCGTTCCTGATCCTGAACGTGCCCGTGGGTACGTACACGCTCAAGGTCGAGAGCATCGGATACGAGAGCAGCGACGTATCCGTGACGGTCGTCCCGGGCGAGACCGTCACGCAAACCTTCCGCATCGGTCAGATGGCCGTAGCGGTGAAGGGCGTCGCCGTGACCGTCGGCTCACGGGCCGCGCACAGCGCGGCCGACGAGTTGGCCGTGCCGGTCGACGTCTATTCGGCGGCGGAGATCACCGCCGCGTCACCACAGCTCGAGATGGCGTCCGTGCTCCAGGAGCTGTCGCCGGCCATCTTCTTCCCCCGGCCGCAGATCGCCGACCTCACGTCCGGCGTCAGGCCCTTCCAGCTTCGCGGGCTCAGCCCCGACCACTCACTGGTCCTCATCAACGGCAAGCGTCGGCACCCGACCTCCGTGGTGCACGTGTTCGGCGCCGGCGCGATGGGCTCGGGGTCGAGCGGCGTGGACATGAACGCCCTCATCCCGTCGTCCATCGGTGGAATGGAGATCCTGCGCGATGGTGCGGCGGCCCAGTATGGCTCCGACGCGATCGCGGGCGTGATCAACATCCAGCTCCGGGACGACATCCATAAACCCGAAGTCACGCTGTCACTCGGCCAGTACCGGCCCTCGGGCTTTTCGCCCGACGGCAACCGCGCCGAGGGGAGCGGGAGCTGGGGGGTCGGGCTCGGCGATCGCGGCACGCTGGTCCTCAGCGGCATGTACTCCGCGCGTGGCGAGACCGAGCGTGCCGGACCGGACCCGCGCGACCAGCTCGTCCCCGGTGACCACGACATCATCGAAGACACGAACGGAGACGGGGTCGGCGAAATCGTCACGAAGGTCAACGCGGTGCCTCAGCCCAACCACGTCATCGGCGACGGCGCGGCCCACAACATGGGCTTCATGTGGAACGCCAAATACGGGCTCGGTAAGGAGCAGGTCCACAGCCTCTACACCTTTGGCGGCTACACCTTCCGACGCGATCGAACGTCCGGGTACTACCGGCGTGGGTTGGACAGCCGGAATTGGCCCACGATCCACCCGCTCGGCTTCCTGCCCCACTTCCGGGGCGATAACAAGGACCTGATGGCCGTGGGTGGGCTGCGGGGTTTCCTGGGTGACTGGAACTACGACGTGAGCACCCAATGGGACCGGAATCGGCTCGACAATAACATCTACCAGACGCTGAACGTGTCACTCGGTCCCTGCCTGGACACGCCGTGCGCTCCCGGCGCCGACGGGGTCCTCGGTACGGGTGACGACCCCGGCGTTCCGAACAAGACCGACGTGTACGCCGGCGCCCTCGTGACCAACGAACTCATCACCCAGGTCGACTTCTCGCGCGGCCTGGACATCGGTGCCTCGACGCCGCTCACGCTGTCCGTCGGCGCGCAGTTCCGGGCGGACAATTTCCAGCTCATCGCGGGCGAGACCGCATCGTGGATCAACGGCTGGCACACGGACCGCGACGGGGGCGTGGGCGCCCCCGGCAGCCAGGTCTTCACGGGATACCGACCGGACCAGGCGACTTCGCAGTGGCGCAACAACCTCGGCGCGTACGTCGACATGGAGACGGACGTCACCGACCGAATCCTCGTAGCCGGCGCGGTGCGCTTCGAGAACTACAGCGACTTCGGCAGCGCGATCACGGGTAAGCTGGCCGCGCGTCTGCAAGCGTCGAAGGAGTTCATCTTGCGCGGCGCCATCAGTTCCGGCTTCCGGGCGCCCGGCCTGAACCAGAGCTACTACTCGCACGTGTCGACGGGATTCCGCAACGACGGAAGCGGCAACCAGGTCGCCTACGAGATCGGTGAGATCCCGGTCGAGTCGCCCGAGGCTCGCGCCCTGGGCGCCACGCCGTTGAGGGAGGAGACCGCGATGAACTACAGCGGCGGTTTCGCGTGGACTCCGGTGGAGCGGCTGACATTCACGGTCGACGGATACCAGGTCCAGGTGGACGACCGGATCATCCTGACCGGCTCGCTCGAAGGCCCGACGGTCGAGGCCCTGTTGGCGCAGTATGGCGCACCCACCGTGAAGTTCTTCACCAACGCCATCGACACGCGTACGCGAGGCGTCGACATCTCCGCGACCTACCGCCACCTGCTGCATGACAACGCGTACCTCGAGTTCCTGGCGCAGTACAATCGAAACACGCTGGAGGTCACGGGCGTTCACGTGCCACCCGTCATCAGCGAGATCGCCGATCAGGTGTTCGACTCGGGCGACCGCTTCACGCTCGAGAACGGGCGTCCGAAGGATCGCGCCACGCTGCGTTCGCGTTTCGTCAACGGACCGTTGAACCTCGAGCTGTCGGGTAACTACTTTGGCGTCCAGGTCTCCAGGCAGCAGGAGGGCGGCTCGTTGCCCGACATCTGCAATAGTCCGCCGAGCGATCTGCGCTGCGAAGCGAACGGAGACGTTTTC
>JBBSOM010000332.1:0-4454 GCA_038259715.1 Longimicrobiales bacterium | reverse complement strand
TCCTCGGACGCGATGAGGCATACATCGGTGTCCTCGTCGACGACCTGGTGACCCGGGGCGTGGACGAGCCGTATCGCTTGTTCACCTCCCGCGCGGAGTTCCGGCTACTCCTCCGACAGGACAATGCCCACCGGCGGCTCGGCCCGATCGCACGGAGCCGAGGGTTCCTGACCGCCGCGCAGTGTGACGCTCTTGAGACGCGGTTGGACGCGGAGGTGCGCGTGCGTCGATGGTTCGAAGCCGCCACCGTGGCGCCGGAGGCTGTCCAGGACGTGCTGGCGCGCGCGGGATCGCGGCCTCTCCTGGAGCCCACGCGCGCCATCGAGGTGCTCCGTCGGCCAGGGGTCACCGCCCGGCTTCTCCTGGACCTGCACGACGGTGGCGCTCCCGAGGCGCATCCAGATGTCGTGACGGCCGTGGAGCTCGAGTTGAAGTACGAAGGGTATGTCCTTCAGGAGCGTAAACGGGTCGAGCGCTTGCGAGAACACGATAACTTCAAGCTGGACAATGCTTTACGCTATTCTGAAATGATTACGCTTTCGCGGGAAGCGCGTGAAAAGCTGCATCGGATCCGCCCCGAGTCGCTCGCACAGGCCGGACGCATTCCCGGTGTATCTCCTGCGGACCTGCAGAATCTCCTGCTGGAGGTCCGACGGTGGAGGGCAGCGCATCCGGGTCCCGAGGCCGAGCATCCGCCGGACTTGGGGGAAGGCGACCGGTCGTCGGTCCGTTGAGTTGGGGGGACGGGCTTCGATCAGAGGGTTTGGCGACGTCCACTAAGAAGCCGAGATGATCGTCCATGACGGGCGATGATGGAGGCGCCGCGCGCCGCGAGTGCGCCGCATATCGGACCAAAGTTCACAGGTGCCCAACTCGAGAAGGTCCGTTGCGTCCCTCGCCCCGACTGACTGTTTCACGTGGAACAATGGGGCGGCGCGTAGCGTGACGATCCACACGGGCGCTGGTCGTCGAGCGCGTCCGTCAACCGGCCACGACAACGCCCTCGAGTCCCGACTACCTCCCTGCGGGGGTCGTCCTGGAACAGGGCGTCTTTGCGATCGTCCGTCAATGCCGCTCCGGCGTGCGCGCGGTTTCTTCGCGCGCTGTGCCTCCGCTCTCGAAGCGCCCGTCTTTCCCGTCCTGAAAACAGGCGGGGCTGGACTGTTTCACGTGAAACATCTATGCCGATGCCGTTTGGGAGTGACGCAAAGCCCATCCAGCGTCTGGAGCCACTTAAACGCGCGAAAGCTCCCCCCAAACAAGCTTGATCGCAATTGGTTCCCGTGCTGCACCGCTCCCAAGCGGTGTTAAGGAGCCGCTCTACTTCCGCTCGAACTCGACATGCGCCCGAGCCGGCTCCCTCTCGCCGTCCAGATTGAAGTCGAACTGGCTGTCTCCGTCCATCTCGAACCAATTCGGGCCCTGAAACGCGAATGTTGATGAGGAAGTGGAGACCGTGGGGAAGTCGCGCCTCAGCGTGATCGTGTTTCCGGAGATCTCCGCGGTCCCGAATTCGGTCGACGTCTGGCCCCGGAAGATCAAGATTGCCGTATAGTGGCCGGAATCCTGGACGTTGAGCGTGAACGTCGCGCCGAGCTGGATGAGATCCAGATGTACGTCCGGGTTGGCGACGGAGGTGACAACAAAGACATCGCCGCGCCAGTCACCGACGAAGGGCGCTATAGCCACATCAGCCGGCCCGGTGCTGTCGCCGACGCATGCCGAAAGGACGAGCGTAGCCGAAAGCGCCATGCAGAACGCCTTCCTGGCCATCCACGCCGACCACGCAGCGTTCGCCTTCGGCCGGGTCCTTCGCCCGGCGCACAGGGCAGGCAGGGGTGGACTCCCCTTGCGGAGTGAGAAGATTCGCATGGTACAACCCCATCCTGCAGGCGGGTTTCGCTTTACGGTATGCTGGTCCAGACCCTATACTTCAGACCCCATTCCTACCGGCGGGTCCGAATCCCCACCGCAGAGAGATCGATGTCCCGCGTCATCGCCATCGCGAACCAGAAAGGCGGAGTCGGCAAGACGACCACCGCCATCAATCTCGGCGCCTCGTTGGCAGTCGCGGAGAAGCGCACGCTCGTGGTCGATATCGATCCGCAAGGTAACGCCACCAGCGGCATGGGCCTCGACAACCGGGGCCTGCTTGCCACCGTGTACGATGTCATGTTGGGTGAACACTCGGCCCTCGAGGCCGTAACACGAGAACTGCATTTTCCATACCTCGACCTGATTCCGTCCACTCGCGATCTCGTGGGCGCGGAGATCGAACTCATCGAAGCACCCCAGCGCGAGCGGATCCTTCGGCGTGCGCTCGAGCCGCTGCGGGACCAATACGACTACATCCTGGTGGACTGTCCCCCCTCGTTGGGGCTTCTCACCCTGAATACCCTGACCGCCGCGGATTCGGTGCTGATTCCGATCCAGTGCGAATTCTATGCGCTCGAAGGGCTGAGCCAGTTGCTCAACACGATCCGTCTAGTCCAGAAGGGGCTCAACCCCGCGCTGGACATCGAGGGCGTGCTGCTCACGATGTACGATCGCCGACTGAACCTGTCGCGCCAAGTGGCAGCGGAGGCCAGGGAATACTTCGGTGCGAAGGTGTACCGGACGGCGATTCCGAGGAATGTCCGGCTTGCCGAGGCGCCGAGCTTCGGACAACCGATCGTCCTCTACGACGTGCTCTCCCAAGGGGCCCAGGCCTATCTGGCTCTCGCCAAAGAAGTGATGGGCGGGCGGAAGCCGGCGGAAGGGGGAAGCGCCACGGTGCGGGGCAAGCCAGCCCGATGAGCCGCCGGGACCGTTTGGGGAAGGGTCTGGGTGCACTGCTCGGCCAATATCTCGACCCCGAGGCAAACGAGGCCGAGATCCGCCGCCTGAAGCTCTCGCAGATTGTCCCGAACCCACTGCAGCCGCGACGGACCTTCACGGACGCTGAACTGGGCGAGTTGGCCGCATCGATCCGGGAGAACGGGCTTCTGCAACCGTTGGTCGTGCGCCCCGCTCCTGAAGCCGTCGACCGGTTCCAACTCGTGGCTGGCGAGCGACGCTTCCGCGCCGTTACGAGTCTGGGGTGGGAGGACGTCCCGGTTCTGGTTCGGGATGCGTCGGACGAGACGCTCCTGGTGTTGGCGCTCGTCGAGAACCTGCAACGCGAGGCCCTCGGTCCTCTCGAGGAAGCCGAGGGTTACAAAGCGCTTTCCGAACGGTTCTCCATGACCCAGGCGGACATCGCCCGGGCAGTGGGAAAAGATAGGTCCACGGTTGCTAACTTATTGCGATTATTGCACTTACCGCCGTCAGTACGAAAATTGTTGGAGGCTGGAGATCTCAGCATGGGTCATGCGCGGGCCCTGCTTTCCGTGGCAGACCCCATGCGAGCCGGAGAGTTGGCGCGCGCCGCGGTTCGGGAAGGCTGGACGGTCCGGGAGGTGGAACGCCGGGCCGCGGAGACGGGGCCATCGAAGCCTAAGGTCAGGTCCGAGCGACCCAAGGACCCACTAGTCCTGGCGCTCGAGACCGCGCTGCAGGACTCCCTTTCGACCCGAGTGAACATCCGCCGGTCGCGAAAGGGGAAGGGCGTCATCGAGATCACCTTCCACGGCACGGATGACTTCGAGCGCGTGTTCGAATTGGTCACGGGTCTTGAGGCTTCGGAGGTTGTGGGGTGAGCGACGACAGCCACCCGCCTCGCCGTCAACTGACGATCATGCTGGTCCCCGACGGTGGCCAGAAAGGCCGTACGTTCACGATATCCTACCCCATGCTTCGTGTGCTCGGGGGTGTGGCCGTCGTGGTCGCGCTGTTGGTGGCTGGGAGTTCGTGGTATGTGGCGGCACGTGCGTCCCACGTCTCGGAGCTGGAAGACAAGGTGGCCACGCTCGAAGGCGAGCGCGTTCAGGTGCAGAGCCTTGCTCGCCAACTCGAAGGAATCGAGCGTCAGTACACCCGGATCCAGGACATGTTTGGTGCACGCACCGCCGCGACTCCTTCGGATGCTTGGCTTGCCCCCATTGTGGCCGGGCGTCGGAGCAGCATGCCACGCACCACCGCGCGCGCGAGCACTCCCTCGAGCTGGCCCCTTTCCGAGCGAGGGTTCGTCACCCAGGGCCTTCTGGACGGGGCCGTCGGGCAGGAGGAGCATCCCGGACTCGATATCGCGGTTGCGACGGACTCCTATATCAGGGCGTCGGGAGCCGGTACGGTTGTGGACGTCGGCGTCGATTCCATCTACGGCAACTTCGTCGTGCTCGATCACGGCGACGGCTACACGACTCTGTACGGGCACGCTTCGTTGAGCCTGGTGACCCGAGGAGAGCGCGTGCGGCAAGACGAGGTGATCGCCCTGTCGGGATCGACCGGCCGCTCCACCGCCCCGCATCTCCACTTCGAGGTCCTCCTGAATGGAGACGCCGTCGATCCACTCACGCTGGTACACCAGCCCTGAC
>JBBSOM010000331.1:0-4455 GCA_038259715.1 Longimicrobiales bacterium | reverse complement strand
GGTCGTCCGAAGGCCGGACCGAAGGCGCTCGGCAGCCAGATCGAGGACCTCGGTCGGAGCGGGGGAACGCTGCCGATCTTCCACCGCCTCGAGTGGCATCAGTCCACGGGGTCGCCGGAGGCGCTCGATTGATGGATGAGCGTGTCGCGGTTGGTCCCGTGCTTCTCCATGAGACGATACAGCGTGGTACGGTCCACGCCGGCGAGCTTGGCGGCGTCGGAGACATTGCCGTCCGCCTGAGCGATGACGTGCCTGAGATAGGCGGTCTCGAAGTCGTCGACCACCTGGTTGCGGGCGGTGCGGTAGTCGAGGTCCAGGACACCCGGTCCGAAGAACCGCTCCGGGCCCGCACTGCCGATGGTGGGCTCGTCGTGGATGAACGGAATGTCACCCGCCTGGATCTCCTCGCCCGGAGGCACCATCACCGTGAGGTGTTCGATGACGTTACGAAGCTCCCGGACGTTGCCTGGCCAGGGAGCATGCCGGAGCGCATTGAGTGCCTGTGCCGAGAAGTACGGGGGAGCGTCGGAGGGCTCCCGATGCGTCTCCCAGAACTCCTTCAGAAAACGGTCGGCCATGAGCGGGATGTCGTCGGACCGTTCCCGCAGGGGTGGGATGTGGAGGGGCACGACGCGGAGGCGGTAGTGCAGGTCTTTGCGGAGTTCTCCGGCCTGGATCGCCTCGATGGGATCCCGGTTCGTCGCGGCGATGAACCGCACGTTGACGACGGCGTCCGTCTTCACGGAGCCGACTCGCCTCACGACGCCGTCCTGCAGAACCCGGAGGAGCTTGGCCTGGGTCGAAAGGGGCAGCTCCATCAGCTCATCCAGGAACAGCGTACCGCCGTTCGCGACCTCGAGCAGGCCACGCTTGTCCCGGACGGCTCCAGTGAAGGCGCCCACGACGTGGCCGAACATCTCGGATTCGAGTAGTGCCTCGGGAATCGCGGCGCAGTTGACCGGGACCAATTCGCGACTGGCCCGCCGGCTGTGTCGGTGGATGAACTGCGCAATAAGTTCCTTGCCGGTTCCGCTCTCCCCCGTGATGAATACGGAGGCGTCCGTCCGCGCCACGCGCGTCGCGGTGTCCAGGACCTTTCGAAACGCCGCTGTGGTGCCGAGGAGCATCGGGTCCTCGGCCTCCGTGGCGTCGCCGCGCGCGTCGGCCACGGCCTGGCTCTCACGAGCGACGACCACGGCGTGCGCGGCACGCCCTACCAGGATCCGGAAGTGCGTCGCGTTGAAGGGCTTCGGGAGGTAGTCCCACGCGCCTTCGCGCAACGCGGTGACGCTCGACTCCACGGACGGGTTCCCCGTCATCACGATGACCAGGGAATCCGGATTGGCCTGGAGCGCGTGGCGCATGATCTCCAGACCCGACACCTGGGACATATAAAGGTCGAGAAGCAAGATGTCGAATTGCTGCCGCTTGACGATCCTCACAGCTTCTTCGCCCCGGCCACACACAGTGACCTTGAACCCTTCCGAGGTCAGGAGCGATGCGCAACTCTCCCGGAGCGAATGTTCGTCATCGACCACGAGGATCCTGATCGAAGCACCCTGCTCGGCGTCGACCTTGATCAGTTCCCGGCTCGGCGAACTGGGAAGGGGCACCTGACCTCCAGGGTAGCTGGAGGGTCGGGGTGCGGCGGATAGCCCCGCCGGTCGTGGGGGGACGGCCATGGGACCTCTTGTGGACGCGACGAACTTGTCTGACTGTTGGGTGATGGCCAGCGAGGGTTCGTCGGCCTGTGAGCCTGAAGGTTCCATCATGTGTTGCGTTGACGCAAGTCCCGCTGTTGCGTAAATCGCCGCAGCCCACGGTCGATTGTATCGATCATGCAACACGTCGAAGGTCGTTCTGTCGCGTTCCGGAGGATCGCCGATGCCTGATGACAAGCTCGTTGCCCACGGTGGCGCTGGCGAACTGATCCCTCAGGACGCCTTGCCGGATTACGACAATTTCCCGCCGGACGACGGGGGGGACGGGCCGGGCCTCGACCTGGGTCGATACGTCCACGCGGTGCTCCGTCGGAAATGGCTCCTGGCCCTGGCGGTGGTGCTCGGCCTGGGCGCCGCCGCCTTCGCATACCGGACCGTGCCGGTCGAATACACGGCTACCGGCAACTTGTGGGTGCAGGGGGCCCGCCAGCAGAGGGGCGCCGGGGACGTGGAGCCTATCCGTCAGAGCGGGCTCTTCGAGGCCGGCGCCTGGATCAACCTGCTGCGCTCGTATACCGTGCTGGACTCCGTGGTCATCAAGCAGAAGCTCTACTTGTCGACCAAAGCGGACCGTCGCCCGGCCTTCGCCGGGTTCGGCCTGGCGGACTCGTTCAAGCCGGGTGCCTACAAGCTCTCGGTCGCCGAGAACGGAGAGAACTACACCCTCTCGACCAAAGACGGTGTGTTTGTGGAGCGGGGGGCCTTGGGCGACTCGATCGGGCGCGATCTGGGCTTCCGCTGGAGCCCGCCCGCCCGTGTCTTTCCGGCGGGGTCGAACGTCGATTTCACGGTGGTCCCGCCGCGGGACGCGTCCACCGCGCTGTCCGAGCGCATCGAGACGAGCATGGATCCCGCGGGCAACTTCATCGGGCTCAAGTTGACCGGGCCCGACCCGCAGCGGATCACCGCGATACTCAACGCGCTCATGGAACGGCACGTTGCGCTCGCCGCGGTCCTCTCGAAGGGGAAGCTCGACGATGTGCTGAAGATTCTGCAGGAGCAGCTCGAGTACGCGCAACAAGAGCTCGAACGGGCGGAGCAGAATCTCGAAGAGTTCCGCGTGCACACGATCACGCTTCCCTCGGACGCGTCGACACCCATAGCTCCCGGACTGGAGCTTACCCGCGGCCCCGTGTTCGACAGCTACTTCAAGATGAAGGTGGATCTGGAGCAGGTGTCCAGGGATCGGGTACGGCTCGGGGCCATCCTGGACAGCTTGCCGGCCGGGGGAGGCATCCGGGTAGAGGCGCTCCAGTCGGTTCCCGAGGTCGCGACTTCGATCGAGCTGAAGAAGGCGCTTGACGAACTCGTCGACGATCGCGCGAAGCTGAGCGTGCTCCGTGATCGATATGCCGACGATTATCCACCGATTCAGGATCTTCTCACCCGCATCGGCACGATCGAGCGTCAAACGGTGCCGCGGGTGGCCAATAGCATTATGTCCGAGATGAAGGGGAGGGAAACCAGCCTGCGGATGCGGGTCGACTCGGCCTCGACGGAACTGGCCGCGATCCCGCCCCGGACCATCGAAGAGGCGCGCCTGCGTCGCAGGGTGACCGCACAGGAAAATCTGTACAATGAGCTTCGTCAGCGCGTCGAGACGGCTCGGCTCGCGTCCGCGAGTTCCATCCCCGACGTGGACATCCTGGACCGTGCCTCGGTTCCGCAGCGTCCGACGAGCGACAACCGGCTGAAGTTCGCCGCGATGTTCTTCGCCGGGCCACTCGGGCTGGCCGTGGCCCTCGCGATCCTGCTGGACCGGACCGATCCCCGTCTGCGGTATCCGATGCAGGTCGCTCGGGAGATCGGGCTGAACATCCTCGGAAGCATTCCCCGGATCCAACGCGGAAGTAAGTCCGAAGAGAATTCGGCCCATGTAATCGAGGCGTTCCGCGAGCTACGCATGACGATCAGCTTCGCTTACGGATCGGCCGGGCCTGCGACCTTCGTGATCACGAGTCCCGGCCCCGGGGAAGGAAAGTCGCTCGTATCCAGCAATCTCGCCGTGGCCTTCTCGGAGATGGGAAGGCGTACGCTGCTCATCGACGCCGATACGCGGAGGGGTAACGCCCACGCACTTTTCGGATGTCACCGCGTCCCTGGCCTCACCGACTACCTGCGGGAACGCTCCGCGGGCGACATCATCCAGACCACGAACTACGAGCGGCTCTCGTTCATTGGGTGCGGTACCCGCAGTGACGCCACGCCCGAGCTGCTGGCGTCGTCACGCATGGCCGAGTTCCTGAGCACGCTGAAGAGGGCCTATGACGTGGTCATCGTGGATACACCACCTCTGGCAGCCGGAGGGGACGCTGTCGTACTGGGTGCGTTGACCGGAAATCTGGCCCTCGTAATTCGCACGGGCACGACCGAGAAGCCGCTCGCCCTTGCCAAGTTGGAGGCGCTTTCGCGCCTCCCCATCCGCATTCTCGGCGCGATCCTGAACGACGTAGAGCCGAGGGGTACATATTTCAAATACTACTCATCGTACCTGAAAGGATACGAGCCCGGAGACGAGTCGAGCGAGGACGAGGCGCGCCCGCCACTTCTCGCGGACGTCGCCGGGGGCAAGGATCAGGCGTCGTAGCCGCGAACCGGAAGGCCCGCTTCGTCGGATTGGGCGCGCCGGAGCGCCATCGTCGCCTTGAACAGGAGGTCTTCCGGATCCAGGGGTTCCGGCGAGGCAGTCGCATGGTATCCTGCCCGTAGCCGGAAGCCGCTATCCAGGGCGGGG
>JBBSOM010000330.1:0-4463 GCA_038259715.1 Longimicrobiales bacterium | reverse complement strand
GGGGCGCCCCGAACGGCGACCCGATCGGCGCGGTGATCGTCGAGCCGGTCCAGGGGCGCGCAGGCGTACGTCTAGCTCCGGACGGCTTCATGGCCCGTCTGGGCACGTTGGCCCGAGACGCCGGCGCTGTAGTGATCGCGGACGAGATCTTCACGGGGATGGGCCGGTGCGGCTCCGTTCTCGCTTCGGAGCGCGTCGGGCTCGTACCCGACGTCCTGTGCCTCGGCAAGGCGCTTGGCGGCGGGCTGCCCCTGAGTGCGTGTCTGGCCCGCCGTGGGGTCATGGACGCCTGGCCTGAGAACACGGGCGAATCCATGCACACGAGCACGTTCCTCGGTCATCCGCTCGGGTGCGCCGCGGGCCTGGCCGTGCTGGAGGCACTCGAGTTGGAAGCCACCGCGGAGCGAGCGCGCCGCCTTGGCGGCCACATGATCCTGGCGCTCCGGGAGGAGCTGAAGGGGTGGCCCGGCGTCGCGGATGTTCGAGGCCTGGGGTTGATGATCGGCATCGAGTTGGCCGACGACGCCCTCGTGCCCTTGCCGGGCGCCGCCGTGCGGGCCGCTGAAGCCGCGATGGCACGCGGCGTATTGGTGCTGCCGGCCGGGGCCCAGGGGCACGTCCTCGAAGTCACGCCGCCAGTCAGCATGACGGACGCGCAGATGTCGTTCGCGATCGAAGCGGTCGTCCAGGCTGTGACCCAGGCCACGGCGGGGGCGGCGGGCTGGTGAAGCTTGTCGTCCTTGCGATGGCGCCCCTCTTCGCTTTGGCGTCGGGTGCCGCCTCTGGGCTTCCCGCGCACGTGCCCGTCCTCCTCATCCCGGGCTGGTCGGACACAGGTCGGGATCTGACGACGCTACGCCGTCGCCTGGTCGCCGCGGGTTGGTCCGAGGGCGAGGTCGTGGCCGTGACGTTCCGCGACCCCTTCGGCGACAATACGACGCACGCCGGGGAGATCGCGGAAGCGGTAGACGCGTTGTTGGCCGATACAGGCGCAGATCGCTTGGACATCGTCGCGCACTCCATGGGGGGGTTGGCCACGAGGAAGTACCTCGACGATCCCGGAGGTGCGGCGCGAGTGCGCCGGGTGGTGCTGCTCGCGACGCCGAATCAGGGGACCTGGGCCGCCTACCTGGCTTTCGGGGGCGGACGGTCGGACATGATGCCCGGGAGTCCGTTCGTGGATTCGCTGAACGTGCGACCGTCGATTCCGGAAGGGGTGGACGCGTTGACGGTGCGGACACGTACCGATCTGCACATCCTGCCGTCGTCGTCCGCGACGCTGCCCGGCGTGAAGGGCGTGGAGGTCTGCTGCCCGACCCACGAAGGACTGCTCGACGACGACCGCGTCTTCGATATCGTTCGTGACTTCCTGGGCGAGGGCATCGTCAACGGGGCAATGCGATGAGCGATCGAAACGATTGGGCGGCGGTGCTCTTCGATCTGGACGGTACGCTGGCCGACACCATCGAGCTGATCCTGCGCTGTTACCGGCATACGATGGAGGTGCACCTCGGCGCACCTCTGCCGGATGAACGCTGGTTGGCAGGAATCGGTACGCCGCTGCGCGTGCAGCTCCGGGCCTTTGCGCGGGACGATGCGGAGGCCGTGGCCATGGAGCGCACCTATGCGACGTTCCAGGAGACCGTGTACGATCGGACGGTCGCGCTCTATCCGGGTATCCGCGGCATGGTCGACGCGCTCAGGGAGCGTGGGGTGCCGCTCGCGGTGGTCACGAGCAAGCACAGCCGGATGGCGGGGCGCACCCTCGAACGATGCGGTCTGAGGGATGCATTTCCGGTGTTGGTTACCGCGGATCAGGTGGTGCGCGGAAAGCCGGACCCCGAGCCTGTTCTGCTGGCACTCGAGCGACTCGGGTTGTCCCATCAGGCCGGCCGAACGTTGTTCGTGGGCGATTCGACCTTCGACCTGAGGGCCGGCCGCGCTGCCGGGACGCTGACGGCTGCCGCGCTCTGGGGCCCGTTCCCGCGGGAGGTGCTGGAGGCCGAGATGCCCGACTACCGTCTGGAGACGCCGGCGGCGTTGGTGGGGCTACGACCCTAGCTGTCAGCGGCCGGCCGTCGCCCTAACCGGCCGAGGTCGCGAAGTCGATCTGCTCCGCCAGCTTCACGTCCTTCTCGGTGATCCCGCCGGCGCTGTGCGTGGACAGCGTGATCGTGACGTGATTGTAGCGGACATCGATGTCGGGATGGTGATCCACGTTGTCCGCCAGCGTCGCAACCCGATTCACGAAGACGATCGCGTCCCGGAACGAGGAGAACTTGAAGTCCTTGATCAGGGCGTTGGATTTCCGTTTCCACCCCGTCCGGTTCCCGAGCCATCCATGGATCGAGTTCGTGCTCAGTTTCTCCGCATTCTTCGCCATGCGCCCGCCGCGTTGGTTCATTGGATGGGGAGCTTCGCTCATACCCTGGCTCCGGACGGAGTTTCCGCCCCGCCCCCGCTCGACCCGTTGGAAAGAATATAGACACCCCGGGGGCGGAGTGCGTTGAAGGGGTTGACCCTCTCCCGAGGCCCTTCGTAGAATTGTGGCCCTTCCGGAAACGGATGGGGCCACTGCCCCCATCGTCTAGTGGCCTAGGATCTCTGGTTCTCAGCCAGAAGACCGGGGTTCGAGTCCCCGTGGGGGTACTGCAGGACGGGAGAGCGGGTCCAGGGAGCAATCCCCGGGCGCGTTCGACCGAGGTCGCTTAGCTCAGTTGGTAGAGCGCCACGTTCACATCGTGGAAGTCGCAGGTTCGAGTCCTGCAGCGACCATGGCGATACAGCAAAGAGAAGGGGTTCCGGTCTACCTGTGGAGGGTAGGGTGCGGGACCCCTTCGTTCTTGCTTGACCACTGTTCCGGGTAAGGGGCGGGCGAAAACACGGCCGACACCTCGCGAACCATGCGCTCGCCTTTGCACAAACTTAGGGACATCACCATTCCCCGCTTCACCGATCTAGCCGCCATTAGCCGCCATGGGAACAGCCGACGCCCAGTTCGAGCAAGTCATAGCCGGCTTTCCAGCACCGGTGCAAGCGTTGGCCTGGAAGACCCGAATCTTCATCCACGACATCCTTCCGGAAGTTGTGGAGGTGGCGTGGGTACGGCAGAAGAACATCGGCTTCGGCACGGGGATCAGGAAGAACAGCGAGCACTTCTGCTGGGCTTATGCCCGCCACCAACCATGTTACCCTGGGTTTCAACTACGGCGCAGAATTACCCGATCCCGGGCATCTTCTGGAAGGCAGTGGCAAACTGTTCCGGCACGTTAAGATCAGCTCCGCCGATCAATTGAAGGATCCGGCATTGATCGAACTTCTGAGCTTCGCCACGACCTACCGGGTACCGGCTGTTCAGCGAGGGTGATGCCAGTTGTGCAAAGTGGACATCCAGCTTTCCATCTGCCCCAGATCTTTGAGCAGTGGCTTGAGCGGCGGGCTGGGCCTCAGGGGGCGTGTCAGAACTGGCACGACGGAGGCGGGTGCGGATGGCGCGCCGGAAGATCCGCAGACGGCGGCTGAGATTCAAGACTGTGGTGCAAAGCTTGGTCATCGAGTAACCTCGCGGAACGGAAGCGAGCGAATACCGTCTCGTGAGTCGTGTCCGAGTCATCATTCAGCCCGGAGAACACCATGGAGTTCTTTATCGGTCAGATCTGCTTGTTTCCCTGGAGTTGGGCGCCCCGCGGTTGGGCGAAGTGCGAAGGTCAGATGCTACCGATCAATCAAAATCAGGCGCTCTTCGCGCTGATTGGTACGGAGTTCGGCGGCGACGGGCGAACCACCTTCGCGCTGCCCAACCTACCTCCGGTCAAGGCGGAGCGGGGTGGTGACGCTGCTTACTTCATCAACATGCAGGGCATGTTCCCGTCGCGAAGCTAGTCGTCCCTGACGGCCTACTCGACCGTCCCGGCGGCTGGCAGATGGGACGCCGTCCACTCCCCGGAACGCGGACGCCCTCGCGGACGCGAATGCCCGTCGGGGTGAGCAGCCGCCGGGTCGGCGTTACGCGCAGGACGGCACGGCGAGCTCGGCCGGGCGTCATGGCGCATCGACCGGCCCGGAAGTACTCTGCGAGCCCGGTATAGCATCCTCGAGGGAGGTCCCGCCATGCCCCGCTTCGGCCGCATCGCTTCTCTCGTCGCCCTCTGGGCGGTGGCGCTTCTCGCGCCCGTGGGGGCCTCAGCGCAGGAAGGCCCGCTCTGGCTCCGCTACCCCGCTATCTCGCCGGACGGGAGCACCATCGCGTTCTCCTTCAAGGGAGACTTGTACGCGGTACCGACCGCCGGGGGTGACGCGCGGCTCCTGACCTTGGGCGACTCCCACGAGTACGCCCCCGTCTGGAGCCACGACGGCAAGTCGATCGCGTTCGCCTCCGACCGGTACGGCAACTTCGACGTCTTCGTCATGCCGGCCACCGGGGGCGAGGCCAGGCGGCTGACCTACCACTCGAGCAACGAGCT
>JBBSOM010000329.1:0-4468 GCA_038259715.1 Longimicrobiales bacterium | reverse complement strand
GCGGCAACGCCCCGACCTGGCGATCCACCGGTTCACCCGGCTGCTCCTCGAGGGGCGTCCCCTTCCGCGCTTCGGGGACGGGAGCACCGCGCGCGACTACACGTACGTCGCCGACATCGTGGCCGGACTCGTGGCCGCGCTCGGGCTGGCCGCCCGATCGGAAGGCCTGTTCGAGACCGTCAACCTCGGTAGCGACCACCCGATCACCCTGAACGAGTTGATCGCCGTGCTCGGTCAGGAGGTGGGCGTGGACCCCAATGTCGAGGAGTTCCCCATGCAGGATGGTGACGTCAGCCGCACGTGGGCCGACATCAGCCACGCCCGGGCCGTCCTCGGATATGCACCCCGCGTCCCATTCCGGGAAGGCGTGCGCGCATTCGTCCAGTGGTTTCGCGAGGAGGGGTTGGCGGGATAGAGAGTCGTTCGCCAGCGATCAACAACGCAGCGATGAAAAGACCGCGTGGACTCTACCCACCCACGATTTCGTTCAGTCCCTCGATCGTCCGGGCGAGTTCCTCAGCGCTGGCGCGTGCAATCCGTCGGCCGATCCGTTCGGCGGCCAGTGTTCTGATCTGGCTGATCTTGTCCCAGGATCTCTTCGGTAGCCCGATTGCCTCCGACTCGAGCGTAAGCGGAAAGCCCGCTCGTGGCTCTTGGCTGGTCAACGCAACAGCGATCACCGTTCCCGAGCGGTCGTTGAAGACATCGTGGCTCAGGATGAGGACCGGCCGCTGGCCCGCCTGCTCCCTTCCTCGCGTGGGATCCAGCTCGGCCCACCGAATCTCGCCTCTCAGTATTCGGGCCATGCCGCGATCTCAACTCCCATGCCTTCCTCGGCGAGCGCCTTTTCCTCAATCGGGTCGAGCCTGGCGGCCTCCCGCGCCAGCCGCGCGTGCGAAAGGCGCTCGAGCTTTTCGGCAAGTGCCATCTCGACTGCCTGGCTTCGGTTCGGAAACCGTCGGTCGGCGATCAGGGCATCGAGTTCTTTCAGGATCTCGGCACTCAGCGTCACCGCTACTTTGGTCTTGGGCATAGCCCCTCCCGATGGTATGACATTTTATCATACCCCCCGGATTGCTAGCCAACAAGCATCTGAGGCGGGTTGGATCCCGGATTCGAGGCCGCTCGCCCGACCCGGACGCTATCGCGCCCTGAGCCACGTCTCCAGGGTGAGCAACGCCCAGAGCGCGTGGCCGTGATCGACCGTCCCACCCTGGTGCTCGGCCCACAACCGGGCGACCGGCTCGGGATCCACCCAGCTTCCGATCCGCGCATCCTTCGCGAGCACCCTCGCCTCGAACAGAGGCCGCCAGTCGGTCCGGAACCACTGGGGAAGCGGCACACCGAAGCCCCATTTCGAGCGCGTGCGTATCCGGGCGGGAAGCATGTCGGGAAAGGCGGTCTTCAGGAGCCACTTCAGGGTTCCTCCCCGGCGGCGCATCCGGTCGGGGAGGCCCGCCGCGAACTCCATGAGCGCCGTGTCCAGGAAAGGGGACCGCAGTTCGAGGCCGTGCGCCATCGAGCACCGGTCGGCCTTCACGAGCAGGTCCTCGGGGAGGTACGTCGCGAAGTTGAGCGCGAGGGACCGCGTGAGCGCGCTCTGGCCGGGAAAGAGCGCCCACGCCGCGCGGAAGCTCTCGAGAAGCGCCGCGCGATCGACCGCACCGCGGAGCGCCGGGGACAGCACGTCATCCACGTCCGGCAGGTAGCCGATCCAACGCAGCATGCGCTCGTCGGCCGGCAGTGAGGCTGCCGAAAAGAAACGCTGCGCTCGCCGGAAGGGGTGGCGGAAGCTCGCTCGAGATGGAAGGCGCGTCGCGATCGCGCTCCCCACGCGCCCCGCCAGGGGCCCGACCCGCTCCGCGACCTCCATCCCCAGAAAGCGCGGATAACCACAGAACATTTCGTCGCCGCCGTCGCCGGTCAGCGCGACCGTCACGTGTTCGCGGGTGAGGCCGCTGACAATATGCGTGGGAATCGCCGACGAGTCGCCGAACGGCTCATCGTACGCCTCCACCAACTCGTCGACCAGATCCACCGCGTGCGCCTCGACCTTGAACTCCGTGTGCACGGTGCCGAAGCGCTCCGCGGCCAGCCGCGCGTATCCAGTCTCGTCGTAGTCCGGGGCGTCCGCGAAGCCAAGGGAGAACGTGCGCAGCGGGCCCTCGATGCGCTCGCGCATGAGGCCGACGATCAGCGTGGAGTCGATGCCGCCGGACAGGAAGGCGCCCAGGGGCACGTCCGAGATCAGGCGTCGCTCCACGGCCGCGCCGAGAAGCTCGCGCACCCGGACGGACGCGGCCTCGTCATCGAGATCCGCGTCCCTCGTCCGCCAATCCAGCGACCAGTAGCGTTTTTCTGTGATCTCTCCACGTGCCGCACGCAGGATATGCGCCGGCGACAGTTGCACGATGTCCCGGAACATGGTCCGCGGCCCGGGCACGTAGCCGTACGCGAGAAAGTACGGGACGGCCGAGGCATCGGGCTCCCCCGATACACCGGGAAGGGTCAACAGCGCCTTGATCTCGGAGGCGAAGGCCAGATGGCCGTCCACCCGGGTCCAGAACAGCGGCTTCTTGCCGCACCGATCGCGCGCCAGCAGGAGTGTGCCCGAGGGCTCGTCCCACACCGCGAACGCGAACATCCCGTCGACGCGTTGCGGGAGCGCCTCGCCCCATTCCTCCCAGCCGTGGACCAGCACCTCCGTGTCGCTCTTCGTGCGGAAACGATGGCCCAAGCCCTCCAACTCCACGCGCAATTCGCGGAAGTTGTAGATCTCGCCATTGAAAACGACGTGGACGGTTCCGTCCTCATTGGCCATGGGCTGGTCGCCGGTGACCAGGTCGATGACCTCGAGTCGAGCGTGCCCGAGCGCGCATCCGCCCGACGGCGAGACCCAGGCGCTTCTGCCGTCCGGACCGCGGTGGCGCAATCGTTCGGCCATCCGGAGGGCCTGCTCGCGGCTCGGCGGACTCGCGTTCGTGTCGAGACGGACGATGCCCGCGATGCCACACATGGTCAGGCGGCACGGCGCGTACGGGAGGTCGGATGCATACCGTCGGGTACTCCTGGGTGGCGGGCCGTGACGCCAAAGGGTGGTCGGCCGGGCCGACTCCCGCAACGGGCGCTCCGTTGGCCGCGCGGGGCGGCATGCGCCGGGCGGCAAGCGCCACGATTGCCTCGCGCCCCTGGCTCGGCCATCGTTCCCTTCGCCCATGGTCATGCCCGAGAGCCCCATCGCGCTGCGCTGTCCGAGCTGCGGAGCCGACGACCCCGCCCCCATCAAGCGATTCGACGACGGAGTGGTGGTCGGCCGCTGCCGGGTATGCGACCTGGTCTATACGCCGCGCCAACACCCGCGCCCCCACACCGTGCTCGGCCCGGGCGACCTGGTGCACTTCCGGAAGGCATACGCCCCCGTGCTGTCCGGGGCCCGCCCGCACTACAGACGCTCGAACTACCGGGAATACCTCCGTATTGTGGCGCCTCTGGTCGAGCGGGGTCGGTTGCTCGACGTGGGGTGCGCGCATGGGTTCCTCGCCCGTGAGGCACGCTCGTTGGGCTTCGACGTCACCGGCGTGGAGCCGCACTCCGGCATGGCGGATTTCGCCGAAAAGGAGAACGGCATCGACGTGCTGCGGGGCCGCGTGGAGGACGTCGAACTCCCATCCGAGGCCTTCGATGTCGCGCTTTTCACGGATTCACTCGAGTACATCGCGGACCCGCTCGAAGCGCTCCGTCGCGTGCACGACGCCCTCCGTCCCAGGGGTGTCCTCTTCGTGAAGGTTCCCAACGAACAGTACTTCGCGCTGCGTCACGCGTTGGCCAAACGGGGCGTCGACGCAGGCGGCGGCGAGGCGTACGGTCCGAGCCTGCGCGTGGTCCACTACGACCCCGCGACGCTTGGGGCCATGGTGCGGGACGCAGGCTTCGAGGTGCTGCGCGTCGGGTGGCCGGGCCCGGTGCACTCGCCGCCGGTCCGCCCCGGCGAGCGATGGGACGAGACCGCGCCCCGCCCGTGGGAACGCCTTCCGGCACGGATCGCTCGGCAGGTGCTGCACGCCGCCGGCCGCATGGAGGCATTCGTCACCCGGGGCGACAACCACCTTTCGGTGTCCCTCTATGCCCTGGCCAGGAGGCCGGACGGGCCGACCTAGAGCAGGAGCGCGAGGCCGACCCCGAGCATCACCGCGCCGAACAGCGTCCGGATCAGGTCCGGGCTCTCCAGCACCACCGCCAGAGCGCGAGGCGGATGCAGTCGGGAAAGCGCACCACGGCCACGGAGCGGCTTCGCCCACGACGCGTCGAGCCATGGGTTCTCCACCACGCTGTTCGTGAGCGCGGCGAGGTCGTCGGGCGAGGCGCGCCCGAGGTCGGCATCCGGGGGAAGCGTGCGTGGATCGCCGTGCGCATCGAAAACCCGCCACCCGTCCTCCCAGCGGTGGGCGACGACCACGTGACCCCACCT
>JBBSOM010000328.1:0-4474 GCA_038259715.1 Longimicrobiales bacterium | reverse complement strand
TGAAGGGCAACGCATACCAGGGCCTTGGGCTCGGAGTCGTCGGCCTCGTCTTCGCAGTCTTCATCACGTTGGCGATGTCGATGAAGGGCAAATTGGACACGGCGTGGATCGTGCCGGTCTTCATCGGGCTGATGAGCACGGTCAGCATGGTCGTCACGGCCGGGCAGTTGCCGGGTTGGGCTGCCACGCGAGAGCGCCAGATGGAGGAGGTCGCCGCGCGGGCGCTGCTCCGGGCTGGGAAGAAGGAGGACCCGGCGAGCTGAGTCCGGGGAGTATCTTCTCGTCACCACCCCATCGTCTCGCCCGATGGAGTTCGCTGGCAATCCCGGGCGGATCAATCCAATCCACCTCCTACCAGACCCGCGAAGCATGGAAGCTCGCGGAGCGCAAGGTCCAAGCCGCGGACGTTGGTACCCATTATATCCGGAGAGGAATGGCGACTCCTACCCGCCTGATCCTACGAGCGGCACCTCCACCACCTCGGCAGTGGCGGACAGCGTCAGGAACACGGCCGAACGGTCTTCGTCGACGGCCAATAGGCCGGCATCTTTGACACCTGACAGAACCCATCGCCCGGTCTTGGTGCCGGTGTTCGATACCCGCAGGATGACTGCGTCCTCATCCTCACCCACACGCAGGAGAACCCAACAGGCATTCTGCGTCGGATAGAGATCCGCGATAAAGGCCAGGCCCGGAAGGCCTCTCGGGTTCTTGTCGCGATACCGCTCGAAGAACGCCTCACGGACCTCCTTCATTTCGGGCTCCGCCAGTTGCAGGGACGCCTGCCTCGTCCCTTCGGGTGACCATCTTTCCACCTTGCCATCCGTGATGAGCGCCAACCACACACTTCCGTCTGGAGCGAACTGAGGCTCGGCGGTATTGCGGAAGAATGCGGGCACCTTCCCCTCCAGCACCTCTCGCTTCACAGCGGCCATGTCGATGCCTCCGGGCATCGCGGCGGGTGCCCGGGCAAACCTCGTGAGAAGCTGCCCTGCTGAATCGTAGACCGCGATCAAGGTGGTGTCGCCGAGCGTGTTCACCGCGACGTGACCATTCGGGGACACCGCCACCGCATAGTACCCGCCGAGGGGCGGCAACTGCCGGGACGATAGGTATTCGCCGGAGCGATCGAAGTGTTGTACTCGGTTGTTTCCTCGATCCACGACCTCGAAGCCGCCTGCACTCATCATCTGGATCGACGTCGGATCTTTGAATTCGCCTGGTCCGCTTCCCTCGCGGCCTACCGTGCGCTGCACCACGCCTCGAGCCGACATGACCACGACGTTGGCACTCAACCTGTCCAGAACATAGAGCGCACGGTCAGGTCCGAGCGTGATGTCGCTCGCCTGACCGAGAAGGCCGCTCCCCATGGTGATCCAGGTGCGGGGAGACACCTGGGCCTGCACGTGGGCACTCGACCCTTGCACCGCGAACCATGCGAACGCGAGCCGCACACCCAGCCGACACCCTCGATTCCTCTTCATTCACGCCTCCAGGTGTTGTCGGGTAGACGCAACCCAGCCCACGTCTATCAACTTTTGGGTCGGCCTCGACGTGCGCAATGATTTCATGGCCGTGGCGGTGTTTCACAATCGGGATGCCGAGCTCTTCGCGTCGCTCGGCATACCGTGAATCGCCGTAGACCCACCGCGTCGCGTTGCCCGCCGGCAGTTGACGGCATTTCAGATGGGTGAATCGCCGGCATGGCGCCTATCCGGCCGCCGCGCCGGCGATTGACGGCATTCTGAGCGCGGAGTTTCTCCCGTTGGGTCGGCAATACGCCGCTCCCGACCCAACGCGCCAGCCGCTCACCTGATCTAGTCGAGGTTGGATCACAGCCGCCCGCCGGCGCAATCCACGGGAGACCTCGGCAAATCGGGAGGATCGGGATGCGGAACACGCCAGTGATGACTCGTGGACCCGGCGGGCTCCTAGCCGCCCTCCTCTCCAGGGCAAGGCGGGTAGAGCCCCATGCTGTTGATCTGCTGCTGCAGCTCCTGGAAGACGGTTCCGGCCACCTCGTCCGATTGGTTCTCGACCCAGGCACCACAGGGGGCACCGGCCGACAAACGACCTTGGTAACGGATGCGACCGCTCGCGTGGTACACAGTCATCTCGCCTTCCCATACTCCGTGCTTGAGCGTGCCTTCGATTTGGACCTTGGCGGGGTCGTCCCTGAAGTGCCGGAAGACGGGGCCTGAATGCGGCGTCCGGGTCGAAGGGTCGAGGTAGATGCTGTCCCGCTGGACCAAAGTCGACAGGTCGGTGGGCCGAGCGATCGAACAGGCGGCCGACCAGGTGATGACGAAGAGCGCGAGGACTCGCGCGAGCCGGATCAGGACTCCACACCGCTTCGCCGTCCCACCCCACCCCGCCTGCTCACTCCCGGCCTGCCTACCTACCGCCTCGTCCCGCCCCAACCACCGCCGATCTGCAGGGTTGGTACGAAGGAATGGGTTTCGGAGTGTTGGGGTCATGGGGCACGCCAGCCTGGACCGGAAAGGGACATCGCACCTGGCTCGCCATGGACCGGCGTGCCGCTCGGTTCTACGATTCACGGCTCTCTATGTTCTCCCGCGTTCTCCCGCCATCCAGTCCGAGTGAAAGGTACGTGACCGGCGCCCAGCGCTTCCAGCACGAATGGACCCGAGCCCGCCGGAACGTCGGCCGGGCGCGGGGGCGGGTGTGGCGCCTAGGCCGGGACCAACATCTGCGTCTCCTGCTTCTCGCCACGATCGTAGGCGTCGTGGCCGGATTCGGGGCGATCGCGGTGCGGGAGTTGATCTCCCTGGTCCAGTGGGTCTTCTGGGGTTCCCGCGCGGACATCCTGGACGCGGCGGTTGGATTGCCGTGGTGGCGCATCTTGCTGATGCCGGCCGCCGGCGGGCTCCTCGTCGGCCCATTCCTTTGGTTCATGGGGCGGGACGCCGAGGGACACGGTGTGCCCGAGGTGATCCAGGCGCTTCTCCTGCATGGTGGGCGGATCCGCGGGCGGGTCGCGGTGGTGAAGGGTGTGGCGGCGTCGCTCACGCTCGGTTCGGGCGGGAGTGCCGGACGGGAGGGGCCGATGATCCAGGTCGGGGCATCCCTCGGCTCCGTGATCGCACAGATCAGCCGCCTGGGTGAGGACGGCGTGCGGACGCTCGTGGCCGCCGGCGCGGCCGGTGGGCTGGCCGCGGCGTTCAACGCGCCCATCGCGGGGTCGCTTTTCGCGCTCGAGGTCGTACTCGGTGACTTCGCGATCGCCTCCTTTTCACCGGTGGTCATGGCGGGTGTGGCCGCGACCGCGGTGTCCCGGGGCTTCTATGGATCCGCGCAGATCTTCGACATCCCAACGTACACGCTCATATCCGCGATGGAGTTCATCCCCTACGCCCTCCTCGGGGTGCTGGCCGGCTTCGCGGCCGTGACGTACACGGTGGTCATGTACGGTCAGGAGAAGGCGTGGGAGGGGCTGCGAATGCCACGCTGGTTGAAACCCGCGGTCGGGGGCTTGGTGGTGGGTTGCTTCGCGCTGGTCTTCCCGGAGGTCTTGGGCGTCGGCCACGTAGCCATGGACCGGATGCTCGAGGGGCAGGTCGGCCTCGGCCTCCTGCTCGCGTTGGTCGTGATGAAGATCGTGGCGACGTCGTTCACGCTCGGCTCCGGAGGGTCCGGGGGCGTCTTCGTGCCGTCGCTCTTCATCGGCGCGGCGCTCGGGGGTGCCGTCGGGACGGCGGTCGGGCGTTGGGCGCCCTTCGCGCACGGAGGTCCGGGAGCGTACGCCCTGGTCGGGATGGGCGCGGTGGTGGCGGCGGCCTCGCACGCGCCGCTGACCGGAATCGTCATCATGTTCGAGCTGACGGGCGACTACGAGATCATCCTTCCCGTCATGATCGCGTGCATCATCGCCACCGTAGTGGCCTCCTCCCTGAAGGAGGAGTCCATCTACACGCAGAAGCTCAAGTGGAAGGGGATCACACTGCGTCAGGGAAGGGAGGAGACGGTTCTCCGGCATCTCAGCGTGCGCGACGTCCTCCAGCAAACGTACCGATCCTTTCGGGAGGGCGCGCTTCTCTCCGACGTGCTCGGCGAGGCTTTGGGAAGCGGCCAGATGACTTTTCCGCTCGTCTCGGAGGATGGAACCGTCGCGGGCGTGATCCGGGTGCAGGACCTCCACCACGCGCTCGACGATCGCGGCGCGCTCGAATCGGTTCTGGTGGCCGCGGACCTGGCGACTCCGACCAGCACGCTCCACGAAGGTGACAATGTCGAGCAGGCGCTGGAGCAACTGACGGAGACAGGGGCGGAGCTGCTTCCGGTGGTCGATGCGCAGGATCGACTCATCGGCGTGGTTCACGCAGCCGATGTGATGGAGCGCTACTCCCACGAGCTCCGGAAACTGCGCCTCGCGTCCGCGCTGGCGCAGAAGCGGAGCTTCTCCGTGCAGACCGACGGCATGGAACTGGGGCACGGCCTGCGCCTGGTGGAGATG
>JBBSOM010000327.1:0-4480 GCA_038259715.1 Longimicrobiales bacterium | reverse complement strand
CTCCTCCAGCTGCGCTGGGCTGCCCAGCCCGATCATGCGCTTCGCGGCGGCCTGGATCGCTTCGCGGTTGCCTCCAGCCGGAAGCGCCTCGATCATCGTTTCGGCGGCAAATTTCAGGGCTTTGGCGGTCGCATCTCGATCGGCGTTGCCCGTGCCACGCTCGATGAGGGGCCGGAACAGCTCGATCGGGATCGGGAAGATCGTCGTCGAGTTGTTTTCAGCGGCGATCTCGACCACGGTCTGCAGGTAGCGGAGTTGGAGCGCCACGGGGAAGTGCTCCATGACCTCGGCCGCCGCCACCAATTTCATGGACGCCTGATATTCACCTTCGGCGGCGATGACCTTGCCGCGCCGCTCCCGTTCGGCCTCTGCCTGGCGTGCCATCGCCCGCTTCATCTCCTGCGGCAGATCGATGTCCTTGATCTCGACCCCGGTGACCTCGATGCCCCAGCGGTCCGTTCCTTCGTCGATGATCTCCCGCACCACCTCGTTGATGCGTTCGCGTTCCGCGAGCAGTTCATCCAGTTCCGATTGGCCGATGACAGAACGGAGTGTCGTCTGCGCGAGCTGGCTGGTCGCGAAGTAGTAGTCTTCGATTTCGATGACGGCCTTGGTGGGGTCGGCCACGCGGAAGTAGACCACGGCGTTCACACGCACGCTCACGTTGTCCTTGGTGATCGTGTCCTGCGGTGCGATGTCGAGCGCCACGATGCGCAGGTCCATCTTCCGCAAGCGCTCGATACCGTAGGGCGCCAGGAAGATGACCCCGGGGCCCTTGGCGCGGGTGAGTTTTCCGAGCCGGAAGATGACGCCGCGCTCGTATTCGAAGAGCACGCGAAAGCTGGTCAGGACGCCGAGCATGACGACAACCGCTACAGGGATCAGCACGGCGTTCAGATCCATGGGTTCCTCCTGGGGAGGGTCGCTCCGGGAAGCCCGGAAAGCGTACCGGAGTGGGGAGGGCGGGGAGGCGCACTCTACCTGTCCCTGGAGCGTCGCGGCAGGGCTCCCGTGGCGCAAGCGGCGTGGTTGACATCGCCTGCGTCGCGGATGAGTTTTCCGACCCCGAGCCGGAGTAGCTCAGTCGGTTAGAGCAGCGGAATCATAATCCGCGTGTCGGGGGTTCGAGTCCCTCCTCCGGCATCCTTTGGGAGACAAGAGATCACGGCCCCCTAGGCGATGTGCCTGGGGGGCCGTCGTGTGTTCTTTCTGCCCCGCCCATGGGCTGAACGGTGGCGCGGCCGACCGGTGTGGTGGCCATGACCCGCAGCACCCATGCTCCCGCTCCCAGGGCGGCCACCATCACCAGGCGCCCCGAGCCGATCAGAAACGCACCGATCTGCTGGTCCTTCGAGAGCTTCCCGACGCGCATCAGCATGACGGTCCAGTCGTGGCTGTCCACGGCGATGGGCCCGAAGGGCGAGACGAGCGGGAGTACCTGCGCGCGGGCGTCGGACGCGTAGACGCCCGCCTCGACCAGCGACGTGCCCAGCCAGAAGAGACACACGGTTGCACCAAACGGATCCCTCTGTTTCACGGCCAGGTAGACGGCCGCGCCGAGAGGCACCAGGATCTGAAAGATCGTTCCTCCCGCCGTCGTGAAAATTCGGCTGCCGAACCACGAGAAGAACGCGTGGCCCATCTCATGGAAGCCGAGCGTGATTCCGGTGAAGATCGAGGTGTGCGTCGCCTCCGCTAGGGTTCCCTTCAGGATCCACGCGAGCACGAGGAGCACGCCTGCCCGCCAGACCCAGCGCCCACCCGCGACGCGGGCCCCAACCCATCCGCGCACCCGGCTTGGACCCTTCGGCGTGGGATCCGCGGGCGGCTCGCCGGACGGAGTCGTACGTGCGCGTCCGGCCCGGACCGGGTTGGTCTCCATGGGCTCCCAGCGTACGCCGCGGGTGACCACGGCGTCAACGGAAGCCCGCCCACGCCCGCCCGCCGACCTTCCCGGCATCCGTGGGCGTCCCCACATTGCGGCGACATGAGCCGCACTGCTTTCGTGACCGGAGCCTCCTCGGGACTCGGGCGTGCCCTCGCGCTGCGTCTGGCGCGGGACGGCTACGCTGTGGCCCTGGCGGCGCGCCGGTTGGAACGTCTCGAGGAAGTGGCGACCGCCATCCGGAACGCGGGCGGCCGTGCCGTCGTCTGCCCATGCGACGTGGGTGACGGTCCGAGCGTGCACCACGCCATCAGTCGAGCGGAATCGGCCTTCGGGCCCGTCGATCTGCTCGTTGCGAATGCCGGAATCAGCGAAGCGGCGGGCGCGCACGAACTGAGCGCTCCCGTGGTCGAGCGTCTGATGCGTGTGAACTTCATGGGCGCCGTCTACGCGGCGGAGCGCGTACTGCCCGGGATGATCGAGCGGGGGAGCGGCCATCTGGTGGCGGTCGGATCGCTGGCCGGCTACGGCGGTCTTGCGAGAACGGCCGCGTACAGCGCGAGCAAAGGAGCCCTGCACAACTTCTTCGAGAGCCTGCGTGTCGACCTGCGAGGCACCGGTGTGGACGTCACGGTGATCACGCCGGGGTACGTCCGCACGGAGCTGACCGCACGGAACCTTCACCGCATGCCGATGCTCCTGGAACTCGACGACGCCGTCGACCTCATGGCGAGGGCGATCGCGCGTCGCAGCAGGCTCTGCTCTTTCCCCCGTCCGCTCTCGACCGTGGTGTGGGCGGCGCAGATCCTTCCGGGTTGGCTCTACGACGCCCTCGCGTCACGCGTGCGCCGAAAGAAGCGACCGACTTGAGTGCGGCTTGCCCGCCTCATGTCCACCCCGAGCTGCTACCGCGTCGTGTCGTCGCGAACGACCTCGCCGCCCTTGACCACCAGCACCACGTTGCGAAGCGCGGAGATGTCCTTCGACGGGTCACCCTTCACCGCGACCAGATCCGCCAGGAGCCCAGGGGCGACTCGCCCCCGATCGGGTAGGTCGAGGATGTCGGCGTTGCCGCCGGTAGCCGCGTGGAGCGCGTCCATGATCGGCATGCCGTACTTCACCATCAGCTCGAGCTCGAGGACGTTGGTTCCGTGCGTGAATACGCCGACGTCTCCGCCGAAACAGATCTTCACGCCTGCGTGAAGCGCGGAGAGGAAGCTCTCCCGTTTTCTGCGGATGCCTTCGGGCTCCGGATCCGTGGCCGGATCCCATCCGCCATACTCCGTGATCGAGTATCCCGCGGCGACCGTCGGACAGAGACCGACCCCGTGCTCGGCCATGAGGCGGAAGGTCTCCTCCGTGGCTCCGTCGGCGTGTTCGACCGTCCGCACGCCGGCCATGACGGCGCGGCGGACGGCCTCGTCGCTCGAGGCGTGGGCGGCCACGTGGCGCCCGGCGCTGGCGGCGATGGCCACCACGCGTGCCATTTCCTCGGTGGTGAAGGTTGGAGCCGTGGTGCCGTTGGGACCCCAGCGGTAGTCGGCGTATACCTTCACCCAGTCCGCGCCGGCGCCGATCTGTTCCCGTACCGCCTTCACCAGCTCGTCGACCCCATCGGCCTCCTGCGCGCCCTTGGGCAGCGCCCACTCCGGCGCCCCTTTCACCCCGTAGCTCCCGGTGGCGACGATGGCTCGGGTCGCAACCAGAAGTCGCGGACCCGGAATGACGCCCTTCCGGATCGCGCTCTTGATGCCGACGTCCCCGAAGCCGGCTCCCTCTGTGCCGAGGTCACGCTCCGTCGTGATACCGGCCATGAGCGTGACCCGGGCGTGCACGGTTGCCCGGGCCGCCCTCTCTCCGAAAGGCTCGTAGAGGACCTGGTCGTTCCAGGACGTCTCGTTGTAGGGATGCAGAAACAGATGGCTGTGACCCTCGATCATCCCCGGCATCAGCGTGGTCCCCGGGAGCGCGACCTCGCGGGCGCCGCGCGGAGTCTCCACGGTCGGGCCGGCCGCTGCGATCCGGCCGTCCTCGACCAACACCGACCATCCTTCGTGCATGGCGTCCCCGTCGAAGACCCGATCGGGATGCAGGACCAGCGCGTCCTGGGCAAAGGCGCTCGAAGGGAGGAGTAGGAGGACGGCGATGAGAAGCGTACGTTTCATGAGGGCGCGGATCCGGAGGTCGGGGTGCACGTGACGTGAGCAACATCTGCTTGCATCTCCTCCAGCGCCACCCGGAACATTCACCCGGTTCCCAGGGCGCTGCGCGAATCCTATCTTGCCACGAACGTTGGCGTCGCCCGGGCGCTGTGATCCATGTATTCGAGGAAAAACCATGACCGACCGCGTCAGCACGCTTCTCGGAGGTCGTCGAGAGCGCTTGGAACGCCTGCTCGGGCGTGAGATGGCCCTGCCCCATACGGGTCCGCGCGCACCGCTCGCCACGAACGTGCGTTCCTTCCTCCGCGAGGAGGCCGAGGACCTCTATTGGAACGAGCTCGAGTGGGAGCACATCACGGACGAAGAGGCGCTCGAGGAGGGGCCGCTCACCGAGTTGGCCTTTCCGGGCTTCCTGGCGTTCGTCCGGGGACTG
>JBBSOM010000326.1:0-4508 GCA_038259715.1 Longimicrobiales bacterium | reverse complement strand
GGACTCCTGGTACTGCGGGGCAGGGTGACCGCGTTCTACCGGCGCATCGACGAAAGCGCCGGGGCGCTGAACCTGACCCAGCACTAGGAGCTCGTGGTGGCAGTGAGATCTGGGCGCCGCCCTTCCACCACGGCCGCCGGCGGCCCGTGACCGCGGCTTTTGCACCCATTCTCGAAGCGGCCCCGGAAGAGTCGAGTGATCGACTCTGGATGGCGCGTGCCCTGGAGTTGGCGGGGGCTGCCCGGGTCCGCGGAGAGGTGCCGGTGGGCGCAGTGCTCGTCCGGGACGGCCGCATTCTCGCGGAGGGCCACAACCGCACGGTGAGGGCCCACGACCCGACCGCGCACGCTGAAGTGGTCGCCCTGCGTTCCGCCTCTGTACGCCAGGGCGACTTCCGACTCGAACGATGCACGCTGTATGTGACGCTCGAGCCCTGCGCGATGTGTGCCGGGGCCATCGTTCTCGCGCGTGTTCCCCGGGTGGTCTACGCGGCACCGGACCCCAAGGCCGGAATGGCGGGCTCGCTCGGCAACCTGCTGCAGGATGCGCGGCTCAACCACCGCTGCGCGGTCACCCCGGGCGTGTTCGCCGACGCCTCCGCGGACATCCTGCGGGCCTTCTTCCGGGAGCGTCGGTGAGCCGAACACGTCCCGTGCGCTCCGCGCTCGCCGTCGCCATGCTCGCGCTGACCACCGGTTGCTCCGTGGTGGGCGCCCCCGCCGGCGGGCCTGAACCGGTTGCGCGACCGCCCCGGGCCGAAGGCGGCGACACGGCGCGCGCACCCGTCGACGTGACGCGGGTGGGTCCGGAAGCGGGACCGACGAGACGCTTCGACGAAGTGCGGGGGCTCTGGGTGGTCCGCACGACCCTATCCACGCCGGAGCGGGTGCGGCGGATGGTCGCCGCGGCAGCCGACGCCGGATTCAACACCCTGCTCGTTCAGGTGCGGGGCCGGGGCGATGCGTACTACGACTCGCGCTGGGAGCCGCGTGCGGCCGCGCTCGAGGAAGAGCCGGACTTCGACCCGCTGGCACTGGTGATCCGTGAGGCTCATGCACGCGGTATGGCCGTGCACGCGTGGGTCAATACGCATCTCGTGTGGAGCGGCCCCACGCTTCCCGCCAGCCCGCGACACGTCGTGAACGCACACCCGGAATGGCTTGGCGTACCGCGCTCCCTGGCCGGCGAACTCTTCTCCGTTCCACCCGAAGATCCCCGCTTTGCGCGCGCGCTCCTGAAGTACGCCGCCGAACATCCGAAGACCGTCGAGGGCATGTTCACGAGCCCCTCCAGCCTGGAGGTGAAGGAGCACGTGTACGACCTCTGGATGGATTTGGCGGAGCGCTACGAAGTCGACGGCATCCACTTCGACTACATTCGCTTTCCCTCGGCGGATTACGACTACTCCAGAGGCGCCCTCGATCGATTTCGGGCGTGGGTAGCTCCTCGCCTTCCTCCGGTCCGGCTAGCCGAATTGGACGGTGCGTACCGGAAGGATCCGTTCGCCTTCACCGACGCGCTCCCGGCGCCCTGGGACGAGTTCCGCCGGGAACAGATCACGGCGCTCGTCGAGCGCGTCTATCACGGCGTGAAGGCCCGGAGGCCGGACATCGTCGTGTCGGCATCCGTCTTCTCGAACGCCGATGACGCGTACCGGAACCGGTTCCAGGATTGGCGGACCTGGCTCGACCGGAACATCCTGGACGTGGTGGTGCCGATGGCCTATACGGCGGACGACGACCTTTTCCGCTCCGAGGTGCGGGACGCGGCGGTCTCCGCCGGTCGCAGTAGAAGGGTGTGGGCCGGGATCGGGGCTTACCTGAACACGTATGACGGCACGCTGCGGAAGATCGACATCGCGCGGGCGGAGCACACCGGGGGCCTGGTGCTGTTCTCGTACGATTGGGCCGAGTACGAGGCTCCGTCCGTGCAGGGCGTCAGCTTTCTGGAACGGGTGGGGCTGGCGCGCTTCCAGCCCTGATACGGACGGGCGCCGGCCTCCGTGCGGCACTGCTAGGCCGGCCGGTTCTCGACGGTCGTCTTGCCGAAGATTCTCATGATCAGGTACAGCGCGACCACTCCGAGCCCCAGGGACCCCCATACCGGGAAGCCGAACGCGGTGGGGATGTCCCCGACGATCATGCCCACCACGGCCACGAGGAGCGCATACGGCAGTTGGGTCCGTACGTGATCCACGTGGTCGCACCCGGACGCGGTGGACGACAGGACGGTCGTGTCCGAGATCGGCGAACAGTGATCTCCGAAGATCGACCCCGCCAACACCGAACTGATCACGCCCAGGAGCACCGTGTAGTGCGCGCCGCCCGAGAAGTCCGCGTCGCCGCCGAGAGCGACGGTGAGCGGGATCACGAGCGGGAGAAGGATAGCCATCGTCCCCCAGGACGTACCGGTCGCGAACGACATTGCCGCCGAGACCATGAAGACGAGCACCGGAAGGAAGTGGAGGGACACGTGGTCGGACAGGATCTGGCTCAGGTATTGTGATGTGCCGATCTCCTGCGTGACGGCGCCCAGGGACCACGCCAGCACGAGAATGATCATGGCGATGATCATCGCGCGCATCCCACCGAGCCACGCGTCGATGCATTCGGCTACGGTCAGGATGCGCTGGACCAGCGAGAGTCCGATGGCCATGAGGCAGCCAGCCAGCGATCCCCAGAGGAGGGTGACGAACGGGTCGGCCGCGCCGAAGACGTCACGCAGGCCCGCGTCCGGGCCGGCCCCCGCGCGCCCCGTGGTGTACAGGCCGGCGAGCACCACGAGGATGACCGTCAGGACGGGGGCCCCCGCGTTCCACCACCGACACCGCGTGCCCTCCTTCGGGTCCATGATGTGCAGGGTGGTGTCCGTGGCGAGTTGCGCGCCGGGCCGGAAGAGCCCTCCACCCGCCTGGGCGCGCCGCTCCGCCGCGGCCATGGGTCCGAGATCCCGATCCATGACGGCGACGAGAAACGCGAAGTAGAGCGCGAGCAGCGGATAGAACCGGTACGGGATCGTCTCGATGAAGATCGCGAAGGGGCTCGATCCCGCCAGCATGGCCGCGTGCTCCGGACTCTGCTCGGCCGCGATGCGCAACCCGTCCGCAATCAGGCTGATCTCGTATCCGACCCACGTCGAGATCGGGATGATCGCGGCGACGGGCGCCGCGGTCGAGTCGACGAGGTAGGCCAGCTTCTCGCGGGAAATCTTCAGCCGGTCCGTGATGGGCCGCATGGTATTGCCGACGATGAGCGTGTTCGCGTAGTCGTCGAAGAAGATGGCCATGCCGGCGAGCCACGTGACGAACTTGCCTCGGCGGGCGGTGCGGGCAAAGGGCGCCACGGCCTCCACGATGCCGAGGGTGCCCCCGTTCCGGGCGATGATCCCCACCATGCCACCGAGGAGCAGCGAGAAGACCACCACCTGCGTGTGCCCGCCCTGGGTGTCGCCGAGCGCCGGAACCACGAAGGTGTCGATGACCCGCCAGGTCCCCGTGATCGGATTGAAGCCCGCCACCGCGAGCGCGCCGAGCCACACGCCCGCGAAGAGCGCGGTCACGACTTCGCGGAAGATCAGGGCCAGCGCGATCGCGATCAGGGGTGGCACGAGGGAGAACCATCCCGGCGTCATCGTGGGCATGACCGAGTGGGTCGGGCCGCCCTCGACCTGGACCTCGAGCGGGAGTTGCGCCCGGTGCTGCACGACGAGTCCGTCCGCGACCCCCGTACCCAGCGGTTCCGCGGCCCCCGAACCCAGCAGTGTACCCGCGGCGTCGCGCACGGTGAAACGGACGGGCGTGAGCCCCGCTTTGACGGAGATCTGGAACGGGATGCCCGTCAGGATGACCGTCGGCGCTTTGGCCAGATCCTGAGCGCCGACCCCCGGGGGAAGGGCGAAGAGCGCGAGGAGGACGAGCGCGGCATGGCTCAAGCGCATCAGGGAGGCTCCAGGGGCGGCTGGATCGGGGGGAGTAACGGGAGGAAAGTTGGCCCATCATGGGGTAGGGAAGGGGCGTGCGACAACCCCGGACCCCGCGCCGGAGGCGGTCGTTGACCGGGCCTCGGGCCTTCGCTACGTTCGGGCCGCCGTGCCCGGTTTCCCACAGCAGACGCCCCGATGAGCGCCGAACGCATCTCCCTCATGGACGACATCGCTGTTCGCCGGGCGGTCGCCCGTATGGCGCGTGAGATCGTGGAGAGGAACGGGGGAACGGAGGGGCTGGCGGTGATGGGCATCCATCGGCGTGGCGTCCAGATCGCCGATCTGCTCCGGGCGGAAATCGAGAGCGCCGAGGGCGTGGCGATTCCTTCCGGCTCCATCGACATCTCGCTGTATCGCGACGACCTCGAGATGATCGGGCCCCGCCCCATCATCGGTGGCTCCGAGTTGCCCGCGTCGGGCATCGACGGCCGCACGATCATCCTGGTGGACGACGTCCAGTTCACGGGGCGCACCGCCCGTGCGGCGCTCAACGAGCTGATGGATTGGGGTCGGCCGGACCGCATTCT
>JBBSOM010000325.1:0-4509 GCA_038259715.1 Longimicrobiales bacterium | reverse complement strand
GTGACCGGGTCCTCCGGTTCATCGTCCGTGGAGGCGACCGCACTGGCTTCGAGTGACTCGCACTCCTCCTTGGCCCATGCAGTCCGGTCGGCTCGCTCCAGGTCTTGAACGAGCAGGTCCGCCAGGGGAAGGAGGTACCGCGTGTCATCCGCCGCATAGTCCAGCATCCCGTCGATGAGCGGGCGTTCCGCCCAATCGGCGCGCTGGTATTTCTTGGACAAGGAGACCGTCAGCCGTCCCTCGAGGAGCGCCTGCAGCCCCAGCGCGGACTCGCCCAGCATCGCTGCGGCGACCTGCGTGTCGAAGAGGCCCCGGAGCTGGATGCCGAGGTCCCGATCCAGGAGGCGCAGATCGAAGTCCGCGCCGTGCATCACGATCTCCACCTCGGGATCTTCGAGCGGAGCCCGGAGCAACTCCGATGGGTCGAAGGACAGTGGGTCGACGATGTAGGTCGCCTGCGCCGTGGTGATCTGAAGGAGGCAGAGCCGGTCCGAGTACCGATGGAACCCGGCGGCTTCGCAGTCCAGTGCGAAACGGCGGCTGGCGCGGAGGTCCCGGGCCAGTCCCTCGGCTTCGGAAAGGTCCCGGACGTGGACGTACGGCATGGAGTTGATGAGGGCTCCTGAGGGCTACGGGGAATCTCCGCCGCGACTCCGGCGTCGGCGAAAAAGAAGTGCTCCCGGTCGTCCGCCACAAGGTTGCCTGTCCGCCGCTCGCGGAGGATGCGGGCGCGCTTGCCCACCTGAGCGGGGTCCGCGACAATTCGGATTACCCCCATCCTGCGGCGCCGCAGCCGGTTCAGACGGTGTCGCTGCGACCTCAGAGACGCACCCTGTATGCTTCGAACGAAGATGGTCTGTACGCTCGGGCCCGCCACCGCGCATCCCGAGACGGTCCTGGCTCTGGTCCAGAGCGGCATGGACATGGCCCGTATCAACATGTCCCACGGATCCCACGACGATCATCGGCGCTCCATCCTGGCCGTGCGGGACGCGGCGGAGAAGGCCCGTCGACCGATCGCGGTTCTCGTGGACCTCGCGGGGCCCAAGATCCGAGTCGGCGAGCTTGCGGCCCCGATGATCCTTCATCCGGCCGCCGAAGTGGTGATGGCGCCGCTGGAGGATGCGGCGGAGGGTGAGATTCCGACGACCTACGCGCCGCTGGCAACCGAAATCCAGGCCGGACAGGTGGTCCTGCTCGACGACGGCCTGCTCGAACTGCGCTGCACCGGCACGAAGGGGAACCGGACCTTCTTGACGGTGGTGCGCGGAGGGGTCCTGAAGAGCCGCAAGGGGATCAACCTCCCCGACGTCACCGTCAAGGCTCCTTCCCTGACCGAGAAGGACCTCGGGGATCTCGCGTTCGCGCTCGAGATGGACGTGGAATACATCGGCCTTTCGTTCGTGCGCCGCGCGGAAGACATTACGGACCTCAAGCGACGCCTGGATGGCCGGGCGCTCGTCGTGGCCAAGATCGAGAAGGTCCAGGCGCTCAAGGCGATCGAGGAGATCATGTCGGAAACCGACGCCGTGATGGTCGCCCGCGGCGATCTCGGCGTGGAACTCCCCTTCGAGCGGGTGCCGTTGGCGCAGAAGCGTATCATCCAATTGGCCAACTACTACGGCCGGCCCGTGATCACCGCCACACAGATGCTCGAGTCGATGATCGAGGCGCCGCGTCCGACCCGGGCCGAAGCGTCCGACGTGGCCAACGCCGTCCTCGACGGGACGGACGCGGTCATGCTCTCCGGTGAGACCGCGGTGGGCGACTACCCGCTCCAGGCCCTGGGGGCCCTCGTCCGCATCTCGCGGGAGATCGAGCGGAGCGGCGTGCTCGAGCGCGGACCCCGCTACATCACGCGGCCCGGCTCGCGGGCCCGCGGCGGCGCGACTGCGCGCGAGCACGCGGTCGCCGCCGCCACCGTGGATGCGGCGCGTCAGGTGTTCGCTCCGGCCATCATGGTCATCACGCGGTCGGGCTTCAGCGCCCGTCTGGTGTCGAGCTACCGGCCACCGGTGCCGGTCTTCGCGGTCACGACCGACCGTGCGACCTACCGCCAACTCGCGGCGGTCTGGGGGGTGCGTCCTGTGCTTGCGGACGTCGAGTACGTCACCTACGAGGCGCTGACGGCCATGGGCCGCGAGGCCATTCTCGCCAGCGGTATCGCGGAGACGGGAGCGTCCGTGGTGGTGACGTCCGGTTTTCCGTTCAACACGTCCGGGACCACCAACACGATGCGCCTCGAGCGGCTGTGACGGGCGGGGGAGCGAACCCGTGAAGCTGACCTTCCTCGGCACCGGGACGTCGTTCGGGATTCCGGTGGTGGGATGTGACTGCGCCGCATGTACGTCCGCGGACCCGCGGGACCGTCGGACCCGGCACGCCGCGCTCCTCGACACGGGCGAGGCGCGCGTTCTGGTGGACACGCCCCCGGAACTCCGCCTGCAACTCCTCGCGGCCGGCGTCGATCGGGTGGATGCGGTCTGGTTCACGCATGTGCACGCCGACCATGTGCATGGCATCGACGACCTCCGGGTGTTCACGGCGCGATACGGGGACATGCCGGCCTGGGTCGGCGCCGAATATCACGACATCCTGGCCGCGCATTTCCGCTACATCTTCGACGACGATATCCGTCCTCCCGAGGGCAGCCACAAGCCGAAGCTCAGCCTGCACGACCTCCGGGAGGACTCCCCGGTGGAGGTGGCCGGCCGTACGTTCCTGCCGGTCGTCGTGCCGCACGGGGGGGTGCGCGTCTACGGGTTCAGGACCGGTGGACTCGGGTACGTCACGGATGGCAAGCGCCTGCCCCCCGAAGCGGTCGCGGCGCTGAAGGGCGTGGATGTCCTGGTGCTGAATGCCCTCTGGTTCGGCAAACCGCACCCCGCGCACTTCACCATCGAAGAGGCGATCGAGGCCGCCCGCGCGGTGGGTGCGCGGCGGACCTATCTGACGCACCTCACGCACCGCGTGACGCACGCCGAACTCCTCCGGAGGCTGCCGGACGGAATCTTCCCGGCGTACGACGGACTCTCCATCGACGTGGACGACGATGCCTGACGCCGACCTGAGACTCGACTTCGCGAACCTCCTCTCCCCCCATGTGGACGGGGGCGTTCCCGCCGACCGGTTCGCGGGCGAGTTGAGCGACCGTTTCCGTGCGGCTTATGCCTCGGTCGATGCGAGGAGGTCCGCGGGTGAGATGGGCTTCTTCGACCTGCCGTACGCCGCCGACACGCTGACCCGTGTCAAGGAACTCGCGGACGGTTTCGGACAGTGGTTCGAAGACTTCGTCGTGCTCGGGATCGGGGGCTCGGGACTGGGCACCATCGCGCTCCGGGACGCGCTCCTCGGACCTTGGTGGAACGAGCGCTCGGACGAGGGTCGCGACCACTTCCCGCGGCTGAACGTCCTCGACAATCCGGATCCGTTCACGTTCGAGCGCCTCATGGAGCGGCTCGATCCGGCTCGGACCCTGTTCAACGTGGTCAGCAAGTCCGGTGCGACCGCCGAGACCATGGCGCAGTACCTCATCGCGCGCGGCCGCGTCGAGGCCGCCATCGGCGAGGCACACGCGCTGGGCCACTTCCTGTTCACGACCGATCCCGGCAAGGGCGCGCTGCGCCGGATCGCGGAGGCCGAAGGAATTCCGGCCGTACCCATCCCGCCGAACGTGGGCGGGCGGTTCTCGGTGCTTTCGCCCGTCGGGCTCGTGCCGGCCGCCGTGTGTGGGATGGACGTCGACGCGTTGGTCGCCGGCGCCGCCGCGATGGAACAGCGCTGCCGAACCGATGACCTGGCCGTGAACCCCGCGGGGATCCTGGCGACGCTCCTCCACGTCGCCGACGTAGAGCAGGGTCGTCCCATTCACGTGCTCATGCCCTATGCGGATCGGCTGCGTTCGTTTGCTCTCTGGTTCCAGCAGCTCTGGGCGGAATCGCTGGGCAAGGCCCATGCGCTCGACGGGACAGCTCGGCCCTCTGGCCCGACCCCGATGGCGTCCGTCGGTGCGACCGACCAACACTCGCTCGTCCAGCTCTTCATGGAAGGTCCGAAGGACAAGGTCGTGATCTTCGTGGGCGTGGACGAGCCCGGGTGTGACGTGACCATCCCAAGCCGCCATGCGGACGTCCCCGAGCTCGCGTATCTGGGGGGGCACTCGATGGGGGAGTTGCTCACCCACGAACGTCGCGCCACGGCCGAGGCGCTTCGCCGGGAGGGCCGACCCAACGCCACCCTCCGGATGCCCCGGATCGACGCGACCTCGGTGGGCCAGCTCATCATGCTCTTCCAGATCGCGACCGTATACGCGGGCGCGCTGTACGGCGTGGACCCGCTGGACCAACCAGGGGTCGAGCTGGGTAAGGTGTTGACGTACGGACTGCTGGGCCGGGACGGCTTCGAGGCTCCTGAGATCGATCCGGGGGATCCTCGTTGGGTGGTGTAGAACGCTCGACCGTCATTACTTTGGTGAAACTGGAGGACGACTATGAGTGACAGGGAAGAAGG
>JBBSOM010000324.1:0-4513 GCA_038259715.1 Longimicrobiales bacterium | reverse complement strand
GGCCACCTCTCCGTCGAGCGCGAAGCTCCGATTGTTCTGATTGGCCGAGCCCACCGCCAGGAACATGACGAGCCTCGCCCGCTCGCCCGGCGTGAGCCGCTCTGAGACCGCCCGGACGACGGAGGCAGCGAGCGGACGCACACGCTCACTGTACCGACCGAGGTTGTCCCGTTCGTGTCCGGTCGCCAGGGCCCGGTTCGCGGCGGCCAGTTCCTCGTAGTGACCCCTCAGCAACGGCTCGAGGCCGGGCGAGGAAAGGATCTGGGTCCACGCCTCCCGGGAGAAGTACGCGTGCGCCTTCATGTGGAGCTTCGCCGTGGGGGTCCCCTGGGCAGCCGGGTAGCTCCGTTCAAAGCCCTCGACGGTCAATTCGTCGCGCTCCTCGGCGAGGCCGCTCAGAACGGCCGGGGCAAAGCCGTAGAGTTCCTTGAGCCACGGCGTGCTATCGAAGGTCGTGAGGAGCGCCGCGATCCTCCCGGGGATGTCCCCGACGTCGAGCTCGGTCGAGTACAGGCCCACCTTGAGGAGTCCACCGTCCCGCTCGATCTCCGGGCCCAGAAGCTCGCCCGCGACCACGAGGCGGGTCAGCGTTTCCTGCGCTCGCGACATCTGGGGCCAACCGGCGCTCGGCGCATTGGCAATCGCCGGCGCGATGACGAGCGAGCGGCCCCCGCGCAGTGCGTGGCCCAACATCATCGAGCCCCACAGTTCCGATCCCCAGATGGAGTCGGGCGCCTTGATCACGGAACCGGATGGCATCAAGGCGTACAGGGTCGCCTTCAATACCGACACGCGCTTCGCCCGGTATCCCACCTCATTGTGCACCTGGAGCGACAACTCCGGGCCCCCGACCCGTGCCCGGTACGCCGCAATGCGATCGCGGTAATCGCTCGCGAACGGCTTCGGCTGGAGTTCCCACGGGATCTCAGGAGTCGTCTGGCGGAATTCCGAAGCTGGAGCAACACCGGCCCACGGGCCATCACCGCCCGGTCTTCCCCTCCTGCACCGCTGTAGTGCTCCCCGACTCCCATTCCCGTGTAGATCGCACGGCCCGCGTACGGGTCCTCTTCGGACACGTCGAAGAAGGCGATCTTCCGATGGTCCCGCATCACGATGTCGGCTGTTCCCATGAACGGAAAAAGCGCCGACGTCCAGAAGCTGGGGTCCGGCGGCTGCGTCACGTTCAGGTGCACCCGCACCAGGTTCTCGATCCAGTGGTCGCCGAAATGCTTCGCCTGGCCCTGCAACAACTGCGAACCCGCCACGGCCTCGCGCAACTGCGACTGCAGGCTCGCGATGGAGTCTTCCCATGCCTCGAAGCCGTCCGGCAATCGAATGTGGTGGGACATCGGCTTTTCGAGCAGATCGGTCCACAACACGCCCTTGTTGGCGTGGAAGTAGAACTGGTCGAAGATCTGTATGTACTGGGGGATCTTGCCCGTCTGGTCGTACCGGCGCACTGCTGCGATCAGCGCCGGAAGGTAGGCTTCGGTGACCTGCCGAAACGAGATCTCATCCGGATCTCCGTTGTCGTTGTAGCCACGAAAGTGGTGGATCCAGAGCACCTGATAGTCGCGAGCTTCATGGATCATGTTGCCGAGCTCGATCTGGAACTGCTCGTTCGCCACGTACGACACGGGGCTGCCCTCGACGAAGTCGACGCCCGTGGCCCGCTCGACCGGACGATCCAGCTCCTGCTGTTCATCGTGCTGGCTGGCGCGGAGAGCCAACTGTAAAGGTAGCCAGACGAAGCGACCGTCCCCCCACTGTTTTCGATTGGTACTCCGGATCCGGTCCACGAGCGCGAGATACTCGGAGAAGGCCCATGCCGCCGCCTCCGGCTGGCGGCCACGGACCGGCGTCTTTGACGAGATCCATTCGTAGAACGCGGCCGACGCGGACGCGGCGAGGCCGTGCGTGGTATCCGGCTTCCGCTTCTGCCCAAGGAGCGAGTTGTAGGGCAGAAGCACTTCGGTCAGCACGATCTCGCGCGCCATCGTGGCAGCGCGGACGCCCAACTCCGACGACTCGCCGAGACCGAAGGGCCGGCCTTCCACGGCCTCGGAGAACGCGCGGTCCAACGCATCGTGAAACGCGGCGACGTCACCGGTCGCCGTGTGGGGGCCTTCATGGAAGGGAGCCGCATCCGAGCGCATATAGTCCCGTATCCCGACCGCTTCTTCCACGAACATGTCGAGTGCCTTGTCCTTGTTGCCGTCCCATTGGTCGGTGAAGGGGACCACGAAGCGGTTGATCGCGACGGCGAGGTCGGAGGCATGTCGATCGCCTCCCGAAGGCTCGGGCCCGGGTCGAAGCCGATCCGCGGCGGCACCGGGGACCGCATCACGACGTGATCGTAGCGCGGTCGGGAGGTCCCGATCCACCGCTGTCCGATGGGAAAGTGGAAGCCTATGCGCAGAACGGGCGAATAGAGGCTCATGCGAACCCCGCCGTCGGCCCCGTTGCCGCGTCCGGAGAAGTTCCCCTCTGGCCCGCGTATCCCTCTGCCAGGACGCCGAGAGCGGACATCACCGGACTCAGCAGGTCATGATACACGCCGCCGTTCACGTAGATGGCGATGTCCTTGGCGTCTCGTCGATGGGTGACAACCGACCCGCCCAGCGACCATCGCCACGACGGGGGGCGTCCCATCGACGTGGTGAATCCGCCACGGTTGGGCGGCAATTGCACCGGGTCCTGGCCGGCGGCGGGGGTCCCCGACCCCAGGAAAGCCAGGGCCAGGGCCCCCGCTTCCGCCAGGCACAGGAGGGCGAACAGGTGACGCACAGTGGCAGGCTTCATGGTAGGCCTCCGAGATCGGGTTCGGAGCCTGTCCGGGCGACGTCGAGCCCCGCGCCGGCGCCAAGCCACTACCGACGTTGCGGAGGGTCCTTCTCAGGCTCGAGGATGGTCACGGGACCGAGCGTGGCGAGGGCGTCGCGTCCGATTCGATCGGGATCGCCCACCACGAGGATGATCATGTCCTGGGGCCGCAGGTATTTCTCCAGCACCGAGTGCACCGCGGCCGGCGTAACGCCTTCGACGCCGGTGAGGTACCGTTCGAGCCAATCCGTCGGTAAGTCCTGAGCAAGGTAGAACATGCGGCGCGCGATGATCTGGCCGGCGGTCTCGAAGTTGAAGACGAACCCGTTCACGATCTGGTCCACGGAGGTCTGCACCTCGTCGCGGCTTGGTGGGGCATCGCTCATCTCTTTCATGATGTTGAGGATGAGCTCGAGGGCGGGCACGGTATTTTCCGGGCGCGTGCGTGTGATGGCGCCGACGATTCCCTGATAGCGGCGTGGCATCGTCCAGATGGATCCGGCCGAGTAGGCATACCCCTGCTCGGTGCGCACCTGCGCCATGAGGCGGGAACTGAACCCCCCCGAGCCCAGGATGGAATTGCCGATCTGGGCGGCGAAGTAGTCGCGACCGTCGCCGAGGTGCAGGTCGGTCGGGTGCGCCATGACCAGAATGCTCTGGTCGAGGTCGCGTGGAATCAGGAACACACCCGGCTTCTTGCGGATCTGCGGCTCGGGATAGGGATCGAGCGAGCCGGTACAGGGCGGCCATCCGTCGAGCATGGTGCGCAGGCGAGGTTCCAGATCGTGCCAGGAAACGTCTCCGGTTACGCCGAGGATGAGGTTGTCCGGACACAACACGCGGCTCTGGATCTCCTTCATGGACCGACGGTCGACGAGGTTGGGCGCCAGGTCGGACGCCCTCATCTCCCAGCCCACGGGGTGGTCCCCGTACATGAGATGGTTGAACTCCGTGAACGCCAGCCGCTGGGGATCGTCCGGCCGCCGGCGTACGTTCTCCAACTCCCGGCCCCGCCAGATCTCGAGCTGGGTCGAGTCGAACCGTGGCCGCCGAAGCATGTCGCCCCAGAGCTTCATCGCGACGTCGAGGTGTTCGGTGAGCGTGTTCAGGCTGCTGAACACCGTCTCCCCCCCTCCGCCGAACGCGGTTTGCAGCGCGTAGTACTCGATCGCCGAGTCCACGGAGTCCGGCGCGAGCGTTTCGGTACCTCCGTATCGGAGCATGGCCGGGAACGCGGCCGCCGCGCCATAGAGGCCTCGACCAAAGAGGCTGTACCCGCCCTCGAAGCGCGCGAAAAGGGAGACCAACGGGACGGAGTGGTCCTCCAGGTACAGGACCGAGACTCCCGCGACCTTGTGCGTCTCGGGGGCGGGGGCGTGGAAGCGCAAGGGCGGAAAACGCATCGACCGGATGGCCGACTTGGCTCCCACCACCTGCGCGGACGTCGGGGCGGCGAGGACGCACGCGGCCAGAGCGGCCACGGCGAGGATCCGGCTGCCGGGCGTGGGCCGGCGCGCGGGCGCGGGTCGCCGTGTGATCATGACGTCGGCTCCTTGCGACGCAGCGTGGCGACGGTGCGATTTTCCTGGATCAGGTATGCCGCAGCCAACCGGCGGACGGCCTCAGGGGTGACGCGCTCGATGCGCTCTGACACCCGGAAGGTGTCGCGCCAATCCCCGGTCAGACCCGC
>JBBSOM010000323.1:0-4522 GCA_038259715.1 Longimicrobiales bacterium | reverse complement strand
GTCAGGTGCCCGGGACAGACCACGAGCAGGCTTTCCCATTCCGAGATCCAGATGCGAAACCTCTTGAAGCGCGTTGCGCCGGTTGTCCTCGTCAGCGTCGGAGCTGGAGCGTGGGTGGTGGGGTGTCAAGACGCCAGCAGTCCCACGATCACCGACCTTTCCGGTCCTTCGACCATCTCTTCGGATGAGGTTGCCACACCCCTGGCTTCCGGCGCGCCTATCCCCCTGGCCGCACCGGGCACGATCTATGGCCTCGAGTGGTCCGGAAGCGACAACACCCGGCGCCAGCTCTATTGGCACAATCCATTCCCGATCTATGACGCGACGTACATTTTCAAGGTTTATCCGCACAAGAAGACCTCGGGCACGTTCAAGTACTACACGACGTTTTTCTGGGGCAATGACGGCCTGTTCGAATGGAACGGAGGCCGGGGCGACACCTACTATGGGGCCCATCCCTATCCGGTGCCCTCTCCGGGCGGACCGGGACGGTGGGAGATCGCCGCGCATCGCGATGACATCACCACCAATAGCGAGGTCGAGTGGGATCGGTGGTATACCCAGGCCTTCCGGGCATGGCGCACGTCCGCGACCACGACGCGGCACGAGTTCTACTGGGACCTCCCCGACCTGACCAAGGTCATCACGTTCACGATCAACGATGGAGCGTGGGCCCACTCCAACCCACCGACTCCGGCGATCATGTTCGGGCAGGCACCGGAGATCTCGCCCGGCACGTCGTGGGGGTTGGTTCCGGGCTACGAGGAGTTCAAGGGCGTCATTCGGGGAATCCAGATGTACAACGACGACCTTTCTCTCACGGACATCGTGGCGGAGGCATCCGCGCCGATGTCGACGACGGCCGGCCGAAATGCGATCTGGTACCTGAACACCGATCCGCGGCCCGGCGACGTGCAGGACAAGAAGGGCATCGGTACGCCGCATAACGGTTCCTGGGCAGGCACTACGGCTACGGAGTGGAGCGACGCAGGATCGTCGGGGGATCCGGACACCCAGGCGCCGAGTCAGCCGGGCGGGATGACGGCGAAGGCGACGTCGCCGACCCAGGTGACCGCATCGTGGACGGCGAGCACGGACAACGTGGGGGTGGTGAACTACCGGGTTCTGAGGTGCCAGGGAAGCGGGTGCGCCCCAACGGCTCAGGTGGGTACTACCTCATCGACCTCGTATCAGAACACGGGGCTGAGCCCTTCGACCACGTACCGGTACGCCGCTTCAGCGGTGGACGCCGCCGGGAACGCATCGACCGCGTCGACGGCGGCGAGCGTGACGACGCCGGCGGCTCAAAACACTCAGGACCCGAGCCAGCCGACGGGGATGACGGCGAAGGCGACGTCGCCGACGCTGGTGAGCGCATCGTGGACGGCAAGCACGGCCAGCTTGGGGGTGGTGGGCTACGGAGTCCTGCGGTGTCAGGGGAGCGGGTGCACCCCGACGACCTACGTGGGCACGACCACATCGACCTCCTACCAGGACAATGGGTTGAGCCCTTCGACGACCTACCGGTACGCCGCGGCGGCCGTGGACGCCGCCGGACATGTGTCGGCCGCATCGGCGGCAGCGAGCGTGACGACGTCCCCGGCTCGCTGAGTCAGACGCGTCTCGACGACGCCATACGACGATAAGCGCGCGGGCGCGTCCCTCTGACTGAAGGGCGCGCCCGCGCGGTCTTGTTCCGGCCCCGCTATCTGCGGTCCCCGGTCGTCGATCTACCGCTTCGGCGGCATCATGACATGGTCGATGACGTGGATCACCCCGTTCGACGCCATCACGTCCGTCTTGATGACCTTGGCACCACCGACGAAGACCTCACCGTCCTCGACCTTCACCGGAACTTCCTGGCCCTCGACGGTCTTGGCCTCGGAAAGCTTCACGACCTGATCCGCGGTCACTCGCCCCGGGACCACGTGGTACGTCAGGACCTCGATCAGGCGGGCCTTGTCCTTCAGGAGGGCGTCGAGCGCTCCGGCCGGCAGCTTGGCAAAAGCTTCATCGGTGGGGGCGAAGACAGTGAACGGGCCCGTGCCCTGAAGCGTCTCCACCAGACCCGCCGCCCCGAGCGCCTTGGCGAGCGTCGTGAAGTTGCCGGCTTCGGATGCGACGGTGACCAGATCTTTCTGGCTCATGGGGGTCGGAGAAGTCTGGGCGTTCCCCGTTACGGGTGCCCCGAGAAGAGCCGCGGCAGCGGCCGTGATGGTCAGCGTGCGAAACATGGGTTCGACTCCGCGCTACGAGTGGTGTTCATGCTGTGTCCAAGAAAGGTGCACTTATTTTCCTGATTGTCAAGACATTGTCCAAGAAATAGTTAAACACCGCTTCTACCTCACGCCATGCTTGTTCCTTTCTGGCCCACACTTTATCGTGCTCTCAGGTCGATCGTGCGATTGCAAGTCCTCGCCCTATCACCTGGGAATGGAGGCTGGACATGGCCAAGCAGACCTGGACTCTTAACGGGCGCATTCTCTTCAAGCCGCAGTTCACCGAGACCCGCGAGGAGTACGGCGACACCGTCGGCCTCCCGGGAGTGCGCGTGCAGGTGTCGGCCAAGGAGAGCAAGCTGGACCCGACCTGGGACGAGTGGGCGGACGTGTACGCGGGCCCGCAAGGACGCTTCTCGGTGAAGAACGAGAAGGACAAGACACCGCGGTACTTCCGCGTGCGCGTGATGTACAAGGACGACCACCTCAAGATCTATCCGCCCGACGACGGGATCCTGAAGAAGCTGACGATGGCCATCACCGGCGTGACCGTGGTGACGTAACTCGAGGAGAAGGCGCTGGAGGTCGCCCTCGGGCAGACCACGCGTCTGACGTACCTCGCTCGCGCACGAGTTCATGCACGCATGGGCGTTCCAGCACTCGAAGGGGGAGCTCGGGCTGGCGTGGCAGCTCCTCGTGCACGGGACGACGCACGACGGACGGCAGGCCAAGATGTGGGTGGCCTTCCACGAAGGGTTCGCTGAGTGGGCGAGTAACAGGCTCTACACCGAGATCTAACACCGCCCGGCCACCATCTACGGAGACAAAGACAAGAAGACGGGCGACACGCTCGACAATCGGGCCGCGCCCTTCTCGCGTCGCTTCCTCCGCGACAGCGGCATGGAGTCGCTGAATGACCTCGACCACTTCGAATACGGGTGGATCGCGATCTTCACCTCGATCGTGTCGGACTCCCTCGGCAGCCTGGACCCCGACACTTCGGAGACCTGGGCCCACTTCCCCGGGTGGCGCACGTGGTCCGCGGGAATGATCGACAAACGGGGGTCCGCCGCCGGCATGATCGAGATACCAGGGGCGTTCGACGCGGCTCCCGCAAAGGGCCATCCGGACGCGATCATCACGAAGGAAATGACCCGCGTGGATTTCTGGAAGCGCCTGCTGGCCATCTCGGACGTGGTGACGGAGGAGGTTCGGGACCTGACGAACGACCTGCTCGACACCGGCGAGAAAAAGGCGAAGAACAAGGGTGAGATCCCGATCAAGACGCAGGAGCCGAAGCCCGAGGCGAAGGGGAGGAAGCACAAGCGGTAGTCGGAAGGGAGCGAGCGGGCGACCTCCGATGCGCCCCGTGGCCGTGGCGTGCCCGGCAGGCGCCCGCCGCACTCCCCTCCGCTCAGGGAGCGGCCGCCTTCAACTGGAAGAAGCGGCTCTGCGCCGTGTAGTACCCCGCCGCGTCCTGGGCGACGATCTGGTACGTGCCCGGAAGCAGCGCGACGCTCTGGAGCGTCGTTCCCGCCACCCAGGACATGCTGTCGGTCAACTGCCCGGCGCCGTTCACGAGGTAGGAGTCGGCGCCGTCGTAGGCGAACACCTCCAGGGAGTCCCCCGCCGGGACGTTGGCACAATCGGGGCACGACCACGCGAGGGCCACCGTTTCTCCGATCTGGAAGGTCTCGCCACCCGCTGGGCTGGTGAAGGCCACGGTGCCGATGGGGTCGAGCGGCGCGGTCGTCGAGGAATTGCAGCCCGCCGTCGCGGCGGCCAGGGCCGCGAGCATCATTCCCTGCATCCACGTGCGCATATCGATAATCCTCATTCGGAGATCCACTCTGATGGGATACCGACGCGCCCCGGGCCCGGAACGTTAACGGTCGGTGACGATGTAGCGGCCTTCGAGCGGATTCAGCCGCGTCGCGCTGCCTCGATGGTGGCGATGTCGATCTCCTTCAAGAGACCCAGCGGTCCCTGCACCATCCGCACTGACTCTCTTCGCCGCCATTGCGCACGATCGCGTTCCAGTAGCGGTCCAGAACTTTGCCCTCCGCCGCGAGCGGCCCTCCACCCCACCCCGCGGCAAGCGTCAGTGCACGCCGACGGCCCGCGCCACGTTGATGCGGCCCTTCCCGTAGTAGGGCGTGTTACCGCCGCCGATCGCGTCGGCGGAGTTGCGGATATAGGCCCTCACCTTGGACGGTGAGCGGCCCACGTCCTCGACCGCCAGCGCGGCCAGGCCCGACACGTGCGGCGTGGCCTGGCTGGTGCCTGCCACGCCGAGCACGTAG
>JBBSOM010000322.1:0-4534 GCA_038259715.1 Longimicrobiales bacterium | reverse complement strand
TGTCTACCGGACCGAAGATGGGGGCAAGACGTGGTCGAAAGTCCTCTTCGTGGACGAAGACACCGGCGCGGCGGACCTGTCCCTGGACCCGTCGAACCCGAGGGTGATCTACGCCGCGATGTGGAAGTACCGACGCTCCCCATGGGGGATGGACACCGGCGGGGGTCGAAGCGGCCTCTACAAGAGCCTCGACGGCGGCGACAGTTGGACCGATCTGAGCGCCAATCCCGGATTTCCCCGCACCGCGCTGGGCCGCATAGGGGTGGCCGTGTCGCCCGCCAATCCCCGCAGGGTGTACGCGAGCGTGGAGGCGCCGGACTCCGCAGGAGACGCCCGGGGCGGGATCTTCCGCTCCGACGACGCGGGCGCAACGTGGACCCGCGTGAACGGCGACTGGAAGTGGCAGGTCCGCGCCTGGTACTTCTCGGGCATCACCGCCGATCCCCAGGACGAGAATACGGTGTACGTCATGAATCTGGGCACCTGGCGATCGGTGGACGGAGGCGAGCACTGGACCCGGCTGAGCACCCCCCATGGCGACGACCACATCCTGTGGATCGACCCCGCCGACCCCGATCGCATGATCCACGGCAGCGACGGTGGGGCCACGGTGAGCTACGACGGCGCCGCCTCATGGTCTACGCTGGAGAACCAGCCCACGGCGCAGTTCTATCACGTGGTGACCGACAACCGGTGGCCCTACCGCATCTACGGCGCCCAGCAGGACAACTCGACCGTCTCCATTCTGAGCCGGAGCCAGTCGGGAGCCATCGGACGACAGGATTGGTATCCGGTGGCCGGGGGCGAAAGCGCCCACATCGCCGTGGATCCGCGTGACCCCGACATCACGTACGGCGGCGGCTACATGGGGTCCATCGACCGCTTCGACCATGAAACGGGGCAGCACCGGGACATCTCCATCGCGTCCTGGAACTACGGCGGCACGGCGGCCGCCGACGTGCCCGACCGCTTCGCATGGACCTTCCCCATCCTCCTCTCCCGTCACGACTCCACCACGCTCTACGTCGCCGCCCAGAACGTGTGGCGCTCTCGCGACGAGGGGTACTCCTTCGAGCGGGTTTCACCGGACCTGTCGGTCGCCGATCCGGCCACCCTGGGTAAGTCCGGCGGCCCCATCCACTACGACATGACCGGCACCGAATGGTACGCGTCGGTCTACACGTTGGCCGAGTCGCCCCTCACGGCGGGGCTCCTGTGGACCGGCTCGGACGATGGCAAGGTGCACGTCACCCGTGATGGCGGCGGCCACTGGACCGACGTGACACCACCAGGCTTGAAGCCCTTCACGCGCATGAGCGTCCTGGAGCCCGGACGCCACGCGGAGGGCACGGCATACCTGGCGGCCAACCGCTACCAGCAGGATGACTTCGCGCCGTACTTTTTCAAGACGAAGGACTACGGCAAGAGCTGGACCCCCATCGCGTCCGGTCTGCCCGAGGGCGCCTACGCGCGCACCATCCGGGAGGACCCGATGCGTCCGGGCCTCCTGTACGCCGGCACCGAGATCGGCGTGTACGTCTCGCTGGACGACGGCAGTCACTGGCAGCCGCTCCAGCTCAACCTGCCCCGGAGCAGCGTCCGGGACCTGACCATCCACGGCGCCGACCTGGTGGCCGCCACGCACGGACGCAGCTTCTGGGCGCTGGACGACGTCTCGCTCCTGCGCCAGTTCGCCGACTCGGTGACGGGGTCGGCGGCGTTCCTGTTCACACCCGAGCCTGCCGTGCGCGCCCTGGAAGGGAATCCGTTCCTGGGGCCTACGGTGGGAGAGAATCCGCCCCACGGCGCCGTCATCGACTTCTGGCTCCGGGGTGAGCCAGACGACAGCGTGACGCTCGAGATCCTCGACGCCGACGGGAACGTGGTGCGTACCTTCGCCAGCCTAACCCCGGACGATCAGGCGCTGGACAGCGCCCAGGCCGCCGACCCCGGTATGGCGTTGCGGCTACATGGCGAGACCGTTCCGCAAGCCTATCGTCGCCGCGGCGACCCCGTGGACACCCTGGCCTACCTCCCCGCGGATTCCGTGGTCGCCACCCGACCGGGGACCAACCGATTCGTGTGGAACCTGCGCTATCCCTCGCCCAAACTCGTGGACGGCATCGTGATCGACATGGGCACCGGCGACGGCCCTGAAGCCGTACCGGGTGACTACACCGTGCGCCTCACCGTGGACGGTCAGGCGATGGAGCGGCCCTTGAAGGTCGTGCCCGATCCGCGACTGGGCGTGAGTCGGGCCGACCTGGCGGCCCACTTCGCGGCGGTGAAGGAGGTCACCGACCGTATCGACCAGATCGCGCGGGAGACCGAGCATCTCCTGGGCCTGAAGGGGCAGATGACCGATCGGGTGGGTCAGACGTCCGATCAGCCCTACGCCGACCGCGTCAAGGACGCGACCCTGCCGCTCCAGGCAGCGCTGGACTCCGTGCATGCCGCGCTGGAGGAGGTCTATTGGACGAGCGACTACAAGTCACTCCACTACCCGGTGCGCCCCTACAACCAACTCCTGAGCCTCAACAGCGCACTGCAGACGGGTGACTTCGCGCCCACGGAAGCACAGAAACGTGTGGCGGCCGAGTTGGGCTCCACGATCGACGCCCAGGTGGCGCGGCTGAGGGAGATCGAGCGTACGGGCGTCGCCCGGCTCAACAAGGTGCTGGAGGAGTTGGGTGTGCCCGTGATCTACGTGCCGCGACCGATCAGTTGAGGGAACCATGTCGTCACCACCCGGCACGCGCCTTTCGCGCACTGCTGGCTCCGAGCGTCCGGACGCCCCAAACTAATGCCGTGCACCATCCAATTCCCGGCCGTTCAGGTCGGATCATCAGGAGACGGTCTCCGTGCGTACGATGTCCACTCGACTCGCGCTGTCCCTCGTTCTGCTCGCGGCTTCGGCCTCGGTCGCCGCCGCGCAGACGCCCGCCGTGTACTCCGACATGCACTGGCGTGCGATCGGGCCGACCCGAGCGGGGCGTACACGAGCGCTCGCCGGAGTACCGAGCCAGCCCAACGTCTTCTACATCGGCTTCGATAACGGCGGCGTGTGGCGCTCGACCGATTACGGCTCGGTGTGGACGCCGCTCTTCGACGACCAGCCGACCAGCTCCATCGGCGCGATCGCGGTGTCGCCATCGAACCCGGACATCATCTATGTAGGCAGCGGCGCGGGCATCATCCGACCCGATCTGTCCATGGGCGACGGCATGTACAAGTCGACCGACGCGGGTGCGACGTGGACCCACCTCGGGCTGCGCGACAGCCAGATGATCGCGGACGTCGAGGTCGACCCGAAGAACCCCGACCGGCTCTTCGTTGCCGCCCTCGGCCATCCCTACGGCCCGAACGAGGAGCGCGGCATCTTCCGCTCCACCGACGGCGGCCGGACGTTCGAAAAGGTCCTGTACCGCGACGAGTACACGTCGGGTAACGACGTCATGATCGACCCGACCAACCCCCAGATCGTCTACGCGACGCTCTGGCAGCAGCAGCAAGGCTTCCACGAGGGCGGGGAGTTCGGCGGCTCGGGCAACGGGATCTTCAAGTCGACGGACGGCGGTACCACGTGGAAGCCGCTCACCCAGGGGTTGCCCAGCGTGATCGAGGCGAACCTCGCCATGGCGCCGAGCAACCACGAGTTGATCTACGCGATGGTGGCCGGGACGCCCGAAGCCTCGACGGGCACGGGCGCCGGTCGCGACGGAGGCAGCACGGGAATCGTCGGCTTCTACAAGTCGACCGACGCGGGCGAGCACTGGACCGCGGTGGACGTTCCGGCCGGCCCGGTCGGCGCGGCCACGCCACACGTCGACACCCGCCCGCTGGCGCGCATCGGGGGCGGCGATCTGCCCACCCTCGCGGTCGATCCGGAGGACGAGAACGTCGTGTACAGTACGACGGTCGTCCTGTGGCGGAGCGATGACGGTGGCGTGCACTGGTCCGCGGTGCGCGGCGCGTACGGCGGGGACGACTACCAGAAGATGTGGATCAACCCGAACAATCGGAACATCCTCCTCGTCGTCTCCGACCAGGGCGCCGTGGTGTCCGCCAACCGCGGCGAGAGCTGGAGCAACTGGTACACCCAGCCCACCGCGGCCATGTACCACGTGACCGCCGACAACGACTTCCCGTACCGGCTGTGCGGCGGCCAGCAGGATTCGGGTTCCGCGTGCGTGAAGAGTCGGTCGGACGACGGCATGATCACGTTCCACGACTGGCATCCCGTGAATATCCAGGAGTACGGCATCGCCGCGCCCGACCCGCGTGATCCGGACATGGTGTACGGGAGTTCCCGCTCGGATGTCTCGCTCTACAACCGCGGCACAGGGCAGACCACGAACGTGGGCCCGGATATGGGCCCGCGCGGCGGTGAGTTCAACCGGGACGTACGCACCATGCCCATTTTGTGGTCGCCGCTCGATCCGGACCTGCTCTTCTACACGTAGAACGCGGTGTTGAAGTCGCACGACCGCGGGCACTCGTGGACGCGCATCAGCCCGGATCTCGCCCGGCCCAC
>JBBSOM010000321.1:0-4549 GCA_038259715.1 Longimicrobiales bacterium | reverse complement strand
CGTCGACGCGCTCCGAGAGCTGGGCGATGGTCGGCGCCTCGAACACGTCCCGCACCGGCATCCGGATGTGGAAGCGCTCGTGAAGGCGCGCCTGCACCTGCGTCGCCATCAGCGAGTGGCCTCCAAGCGCGAAAAAGTCGTCGTGGATCCCACACGCCCGCGACAAGACGTCGGCCCAGATCTCCGCGACGGCGGTCTCGGTCGGCGTGCGCGGCGAATCCGAGTCACCGAGCGACTCGAACGTGGGCGCCGGAAGGGCCCCACGGTCCAGCTTGCCGTTCGCCGTGAGGGGCAGGGACGGCAGCATGACGAAGTCGTCGGGGACCATGTACGAGGGCAGCGTGGCGAGTAGATGGGTGCGCAGCGCCTCGACTGCGGGAGGATGGTCCCCGTCCGTCGGCACCGCGTACGCGACCAGCCGACGGCGACCTTCGTCCTCGCGCAGTACGACGGCCGCGGCGCCCAGCCCGGGGTGGCGCCTGAGGGTCGCTTCGATCTCCCCCGGCTCGATCCGGAAACCGCGGATCTTGATCTGGTCGTCCGCTCGTCCGAGGTACTCGAGATCGCCGTCCGGCAACCAGCGCGCCAGGTCGCCCGAGCGGTAGAGGCGCTCGCCGGGGACAAGCGGATCGGACACGAAACGCTCCGCTGTCAGATCCGGGCGTCCGAGATAGCCCCGAGCCACCCCGGGCCCGCCCACGAAGATCTCGCCGGGCACCCCGACCGGTACGAAGCGTCCGTGGCGGTCGAGGAGGCGGACCGTCGGGTCGGGAATAGCCACGCCGATCACGCTCCCGACAGCGGAGGACAGGTCCGCGCGCAGGATGGGACGATACGTCACGTGCACGCACGTCTCGGTGATGCCGTACATGTTGACGAGACGGGGACGCGCGTCCCCGTACCGTTCGATCCAGGGCGCGAGCAGCTCCAGTTCGAGCGCCTCACCCCCGAAGATCACGACCCGGAGGTGCCTGTCGAGCGCAGGCGCCGTGGACTGGTCGGCTTCGATGAGTTGCCCGAACGCCGAAGGAGTCTGGTTGAGCACGGTCACGCGCTCGCGCAGGAGCAACTCGCGGAACGCGAGCGGGTCGCGGGTGGTCGCGCGCGGCACGATGACGACACACCCGCCGTACGCGAGCGCGCCCCAGCACTCCCAGACGGAAAAGTCGAAGGCGAAGGAGTGGAAAAGCGTCCAGACGTCGTCCTCCGTGAAATGGAACCACGGATCCGTCGCGTCGAGGAGGCGCATGACATTGGCTTGCGTGACGAGCACGCCCTTCGGCGTACCGGTGGAGCCCGACGTGTAGATGACGTAGGCGAGGTCCTCCGGCCGGCCCGCGCGCCGTGACGTCGCCGTCTCCGTCTCCGTCGCCGTCTCCGTCTCAGCTTCCTCCCCTTCGAGCATTCCTTCGATGTCCATGACGTGGACGCCCGGGGCCTCCGGAATGGCGGATCGGGACGGCCCGTGCACGAGCACGAGCTTCGCGCCGGCGTCGCCCAGAACGAACGCCAGCCGTTCCGCCGGGTGTCCGGGGTCGAGCGGGAGGTAGGCGCCGCCCGCCTTGAGGATGGCGAGGATGCCCACCAGGAACTCGGGGGACCGCTCCACGCACAGGCCGACGACCACTTCCGTGCCGACCCCCAGCGATCGCAGGCGGCGCGCCACGCGCTCCGCTCGGTCGTTCAGTTCCCGATAGGTCAGTTGACGCCCTTCACAACGCACCGCCACCGCGTCCGGCCGCGCGGCGGCATGTTCCTCGAAGCGTTGCTGCAGGAGCGTGGACGTCGTCGGGACCGGCTTCGACTGGGTGGCGCGGCGCTCCAAGTCGAGGCGCTCGGCCTCCGTCAGCAAAAGGATCTCCGACAGGCGGGCATCCGGCGTCGCCACCATGCCCTGGAGGAGCACACGCAAGTGCGCGGCCATACGGACGATCGTGGCCTCCTCGAAAAGTTCGGTGCTGTACGTGAAGCCAAGGGAAAGCTGTCCCGAACCCTCGGTGATGAAGAGCGTGATCTCGTCGGCCACCGTGTGCAGGTCCATACCGCTCACCGGCCGTACGCGTACTCCGGGGAGCACGACGTCTTCGCGCAGCCCGTAGTTCAGCATGTTCAGGAACACCTGCGCGAGGGGATTCCCGCTGAGCGTTCGCTCAGGCTGGATCTCCTCGACGAGCTGCTCGAAGGGCAACCCGCCGTGCGCGTGCGCGCCCACCACAGCCCTCCGGACACGACCGATGGCCTCACGCACCGTGGGGTCGCCCGACAGATCCGTCCGGAGCGCCAGCGTGTTGACGAAAAAGCCGAGGACGTGCTCGAGTTCCGGTCGCGACCGGCCGTTCATGAGCGTGCCGACCACGATGTCGTCCTGCCCCGTGTAGCGCATCAGGAGCGTCGAGAACGCGGTGAGGAGCGTCGTGAACAGTGTCACGCCCTCCGCGCGGCTCAGATCACGCAACGCATCGAGCAGCGCCGTCGGGATCGCGTCGTTGTGGTTCCGGCCATCGAACGTGCGCCGTGGCGGCCGGGGGTGGTCGGTCGGCAGATCGAGGACCGGAGGACGGTGGCCCAGCGTCTCCCGCCAGTAGCGCCTCGAGTCCTCCATCGTGGAGCTCTTCAGCCCCTGTCGCTGCCACGCGGAGAAGTCCGCGTACTGCACCGGCATGGGCGGCAACGAGGGAACACGTCCGGAGGCCAGCGCCTCGTAGCACGTCAGCAGCTCCCGCAGAAAATTCATCAGCGACCACCCATCGATGATGATGTGGTGCACGGCGACCGCGAGGACGTGTTCGTCGTCGCCGAGCCGGTAGAGCGTGGTGCGCAGCAGCGGCCCCTTCACCAGATCGAACGGCATCCTCGCGAGCAGAGCCATCTGCCGCCGCGCCTCGACGTCACGTTCCGCGGAATCGAGCGACCTGAGGTCGATGACCGGCAGCGTCCAACGCCCGGGCTCGCCAATGCGCTGTACCGGACGCCCCGCGACCATCGGAAACGTGGTGCGCAGGGCCTCGTGCCGCGCCAGAAGCAGTTCAACGCCCCGGCGCAACGCTTCCACGTCCAACTGGCCGATGAACTGGAAGCACTCGAGCACGTTGTAGAAGAGGCTCTCGGGCTGCAGTTGCTCCATGAACCAGACGCGTTCCTGTCCGAACGAGAGGAGCAGGTCCCCATCTCGAGGGACGGCCCTGAGCGCCGGCTCCGCCGCCGGCGCGACGCCGGCAGGAGCCTTCTGCCCAGCCGCGGCCGCGGACTGCGCCGACCGTTCCCTGAGCAGCCGCTCGAGCAGTTCGCGCTTCCGATCGGGAGTCAGGTCCGTCACCCGGCGGCCTCGTCCTGTGACATCCGCTCCAGCAACTGCGCCACCTCCTCGTCGGACAGATCGGGCAACCTCTCCAGCAGGGAGGCCGCGTGGTCCCCTGCTACCTGCGCCGTGTCCGACCCCTCGTTCGACTGGCCGGCAAAGTCCGGCAGCGCCCACAGATACGTGACCATCGCGTCGATGCTCGGGTGATCGAACACCACGGCAGGGGGCAGCGGATGGCCCGCCATGGTCTGGAGCCGATTCTTCATCTCCACGGCCGTGAGCGAGTCCATCCCCAACTGGAAGAGGCTGCGCGCGGTGTCCATCGATTGGCCGGCATCGAAGCCCAACACACGCATGGCCTCTCCGGCGATGCAGTCGGTCAGCGTCGCCCTGGCTTCCGCCGGAGCGAGCGTCCGCACACGCCGGCGCACATCGGCCGGCCCGACCGTGGACTCGGCCGCCGCCCGGTCCTCGTCCCGCGGCCGCACACGGGCCGAGGCCTTCGCCACCTCGTGGAAGAGGGCATGCTGCCGCGACTCACCCAACCACTCGAGGTAGGCCGGCCACGTCATCGGCAGTACCGTCACCTGCGCCGGGGCCTGCCCGACCGCACGCTCCACGATCTCCAGTCCCTCCTCGGACGTGATCGTGTCGAAGCCGCTGACCGTCCACTGGTTCTCGCGACGCTGGCCGACGGCTTCCGCCATCCCCGTCTTCTCCCAAGCACCCCAGTCGATGGCCACGGCCGGGAGTCCCTGCGCTCGGCGCGTGAGCGCGAGCGCGTCGAGGAACGTGTTGGCCGCCGCGTAGTTGCTCAGGCCGACCGGGCCGAGGACGGACGCGGCCGACGAAAACAGCAGGAAGAAATCGAGTTCGGTGTCCCGCGTCACTTCGTGCAGGAGCCACGCTCCTGTGACCTTCGGAGCCAGCACCCTCGCGAACCGGGGCCAATCCTGATTGCGCAGGATACGATCGTCGAAGACCCCGGCGCCGTGCACGACGCCGGCGAGCGGGGGCATCTCCGAACGAATCTCCTCGATAACCCGGGTCACGTCTTCGCGGCGTGATACGTCCGCGGAGCGCACGCGCACATCCGCGCCGGACACGCGCAGCGCCGCGTCCTCCCCCTCGGGGAGACGGCCACCACGGCTCACCAGCATCAGGTGTCGCGCCCCGCACCGCACCAGCCAGCGAGCAACGAGAAGCCCCATGCCGCCGGACGCGCCGGTGAGCAGGTACGTGGCGTCG
>JBBSOM010000320.1:0-4549 GCA_038259715.1 Longimicrobiales bacterium | reverse complement strand
TGCCTTCGACGGCGTCGTCGCGCCCTACCACGACGTCGGTATGGCCGCGTTCAAGACCGCCGCGTTCGGGTCCGGCGTGAACGTCACGCTCGGGCTTCCCTTCGTGCGCACCTCCCCCGATCATGGCACCGCATTCGATCTGGCCGCCCCTTGGGGCCAGGCCGATCCGTCTTCGATGCTGGAGGCCCTCCGACTGGCGCAAAGGCTGGCTTCCGCGCGCTTTGACACGCGTGAACGCGACGTCTAGTCTTCGGTTCCCCTTCGCCTCTTCGGTCCGTTGATCAAACTCACGAATGTCTCCAAGGAGTATCCAAAGCGTGGCTACGCGCTCCGCGATGTCTCCTTCCACGTGCAGAAGGGCGAGTTCGTCTTCCTGACCGGCCACTCGGGTTCGGGCAAGTCGACGACCATGCGCCTCATCCACATGGTCGACCGACCGACCGCGGGCGAAGTACGGGCGACCGGGTACTCTTCGCAGCTTCTGTCCAGCCGCGACGTGTGGAAGGTCCGGCGACGCGTGGGCTACGTCTTCCAGGATTTCCGGCTCCTCCCGGGCCGTACCGCGATCGAGAACGTGGCCTTCGTGCTCGAGGTGACAGGCACGCCGCACAGGGACGTGGGCCCCAGGGCTCAGCGACTCCTGACCCAGGTCGGGTTGTCGCCGAAGTCGGGCGCACTCGTGAACGAGCTTTCCGGGGGCGAACAGCAACGTGTGGCCATCGCCCGGGCGCTCGCCAACAACCCTTTCGTGCTCCTGGCCGATGAGCCGACCGGCAACCTCGACGACCGGGCGACGCGGGGCATCCTCGATCTCTTCTGGGAAATCAACGCGACGGGCATGGCCGTGCTGATGGCGACCCATGACCTGGAACTCGTGCGACGCTACCCCGAGACGCGCGTGCTCGAGTTGGACAACGGGCGCCTCGTCTACGACTCCACCTCGGCGGCCTGACGCCCGTGCACGCACTCCGTGAAGCCCTCGCGGGGTTCCGCCGCGCCCCCGTCCTCACCGGACTGGCTGCGGGCATGGTCGGGCTGGCTCTCTTCGTGCTCGGGCTCTTCGGCCTCGCCACCTACAACCTGCGCCTCGCGCTGCAGTCCATCGAAGAACGTGTCGAAGTCGTCGTCTACCTGCGGGACGATGCCAGGCAGAGCGAGATCGACCTGGCCGAGAAGGAGTTGTCCGCGCTCCCCGAGGTCTCGGCCGTTTCGTTCGTTTCGAAGCGCGACGCGCTCGCACGGGCCAAGCGGGACCTGCCCGAGTTCGCGGAGTTGTTCGGCACGGCGGGGGTGAATCCGCTGCCCCAGTCGCTCGAGATCGAGCTCAAGCCGCAGGCCCGCAACCAGGAATCCGTCGAAGGGGTCGCAAAGACGGCGGGCGCCTACCCGTTCGTCGAGGACGTGCAGTTCGGTCGGGACTGGGTGGAGAAGTTGTTCGCGTTGCGGCGTATCGGTGCGGCCACGACAGCCGTCCTCGGCGGCGCCTTCTTCCTCGTCGCCGCCCTCATCATCGCCACGGCGCTGCGCATCGCGATCTTCGCGCGCCGCGACGAGATCTACGTCATGCGTCTCGTGGGCGCGAAGAACGGCTTCATCCAGCGCCCCTTCCTCGTCGAGGGCGCCATCTCCGGCCTACTCGGGGGATTGCTGGCCTGGATCCTCACCTACGCGACGTATCGCGGTGTGTACGCGTATCTCTTCGCCGTGGCGTGGATCCCCCCGGGCTGGATCACAGGGGGTATCGGAGCGGGGATGATGTTCGGCGTGTTGGCCAGCGGCCTCGCCATCCGGAGACACCTGAGGGAGGTGTGAGGGTGCGTCCACGGAACTTTGGGCACCGCACGGCATGGATCGGCTCCGCGGCGGCGCTCATCGCGCTCATGGTCCTACCGACGTGCGCCGTCGCGCAGCAGCCGGATCTCCGCAAGCAGATCCTCGAAAGCCAGCGCCGCCTCGAGCAGATCCGCGCCGAGCGCGCGCGCCTCGAGTCCGAGATGCAGAACGTCCGCGTCCACGTGAAGGACGCCTCGTCGGAACTCGCCAACGTCGAACGCCGACTCTCCGCCTCTCGCTCCGTGCTGGCCGAAATCCAACTCCAGGTCGACGCCACCTCACAAGACGTCACGTCGACCACGAAGGACCTCATCGAGACGCGGGAGAAGATGGCCGAGGGCAACGCCGTGCTCAGTCGGCGCCTTCGAGACATCTATGAGATAGGCCCGCTCCGCACCGCGAGGGTTCTCCTCGGCGCAACATCGTTTACCGACCTTCTCAACCGCTACCGGTACATGCGTCGGGTGGCATCCTTCGACCGCGCCCTGGTGGACCGCATTCAGGAGCTGGAGAACGCGCTGGCGGCTCAAGGCACCGAGTTGGATCAGCGGATGGCCGAGCTCGGGACTCTTCGGCAGAGCCGTCTCGGGGAGGTCTCGCAACTCCGCTCCGTCGAGGCCGAGCACCAGGAAACCATCCAGCAGTACCGCTCGCGTGAGGAGAGCGCCAAGGGCCGCCTCGACCAGATCGCCGCCGACGAGAAGCGCATGACCGGGTTGATCGCCGATCTCGACCGACGTCGTATCGAGGACGAGCGTCGTCGGGCCGCCGCGTCGGCACCGGCCGGCGCGACCACGTTGGGTGCGGGAGACGCGGGGCGTCTGGACTGGCCGCTCGACGGCGACATCCTGTACAAGTTCGGCCGGGAACGTCGGCCCAACGGCCTCGTACTTCGCTGGAACGGGATCGGCATCAAGGCGCCTCGGGGTACACCCGTCCGGGCAGTGCGCACGGGACACGTCGTGTTGGCCGGCCCCTTCGAGGGGTACGGGCCTACGGTCGTGCTCAGCCACGGCAACGGGTTCTACACGCTCTACCTGTACCTGGAGGATATCGGTGTGGTCGAGGGACGCGATGTGTCTGAGGGCCAGGTGCTCGGCACCGTAGGTGGGCGCGACACGCCGGAAGGCGCGCACCTGGAGTTCCAGATCCGCGTGCCGGTCGACGGAGGCTCACCCCAGGCGCAGGATCCACTCAAGTGGCTGCGGCCGAAGGGCGGAGGATGACCGAGCTACATCCGCTCGTCGGGCACGAAGACATCCGCGCCTCGCTCGTCCGGGCCCACGCGGCCGCGGGGCTGCCGGCCGCACTGCTCCTGCACGGCCTCCGCGGTGTGGGCAAGCAACGTCTCGCGCAGTGGACCGCCCAACTCCAGGTGTGCGAAAAGCCGGGCCCGGACGGCCCGTGCGGCACCTGCCGCCCCTGTCGTCTGGCGCTTGGGCTCGAGCACCCGGACATCCATTGGTATTTCCCGCTCGAACGACCCAAGGGTGTGAGTGGCGACCGGCTCGGGGACGCGCTCGAGACCGCCCGCCACGAGATCCTCGCCGAGTTGCGAGCGCAACCGCTACGGGCCAGCCAGGCCGACGAACTCCGCGGGCTCTATCTCGGACTGATCCAGGGCCTGCGTCGGCGCGCCCACCTGAGTCCCACGATGGCCCGCGTCCAGATCTTCATCATCGCGGACGCCGAATACCTGGTCCCTCAGGAGGCGAGCCCCGAGGCGGCCAACGCACTCCTGAAGCTGCTCGAGGAACCGCCGGGCGGCTCTCGATTCATCCTGACTTCGGGCGAGCCCGGGCGCCTTCTTCCCACCATCCGGTCCCGGTCCGTTCCCCTGCACCTGTCCCCACTCCCGCTCGGGACCGTCACCTCCTTCCTCCAGGAGCATTGTGGGGTCGACGCGTCCATGGCGGCTTGGGCCGCGAGACTCGGCCAGGGTTCGATCGGCCGCGCGCTGGGCTTTCTGCCCGACGGCGACGAACCGGGCCCCCAGGAGACCCTGCGCCGCGACGCCTTCAAGATCATCCAGGCCTCGCTCGCCGCCGGGTACGCACCGGGATGGACCTCCGCACTCGGCTATCCTCCCGCCGGCGCCCGCAAGCTCGTCGAGCTCTTCGCCTTCGTGGAGGAGTGGCTGCGCGACGTCACCGCCGTGGCCGTCGGGGCCGAGGACCGCGTGCTCAGCCAGGACATCCTCCCCCACCTGCGAAAACTGGTCACCCAGTCCCACGTTCATCCGGCCGCAGCCGCAGCCGCGTTGCCGGCCCTGGAAGAGGCGCGCGAACTCGCCCGGGGCAATGTCAATCCACAGCTCATCGTGTCGGGGCTGGTCCGCAAGCTGCGGCGCGGTCTGCGGCCGGTCACGGCCCCTACATCCGGGAGTTCCTGATGGCGGACGAGACCCTCACCCACTTCGATGCGGCAGGTCGTGCGCGTATGGTCGACGTGGGTGCCAAGCCCACGACGGCGCGCACGGCCATCGCGTCAGGCCGCATCGTGATGGCCGCCGAGACTTTGGCCCGCATCGTCTCGGGTACTACGCCCAAGGGCGATCCCCTTCAGGTCGCACAGTTCGCCGGTATCATGGCGGGCAAGCGCACCGCCGACCTGATCCCGCTTTGCCACGCGTTGCCGGGCGCGAGCGTCCAGGTCACGCTGGACGTGGACGAGTCCCTTCCGGGCGTCACCGCGCGAGCCGAGGCGCGCATCGTCG
>JBBSOM010000319.1:0-4552 GCA_038259715.1 Longimicrobiales bacterium | reverse complement strand
GCCCCGACCCCGGAGGTCCCGTGTTGTCATCCCGAGCCACGCTCGGCCTCACCCTGGGTGTGTTGGGCACCTTCGGTGGCGCGCGTGCCCAGACGCCACCCCAGACGCTACCCCAGACTCAGGCCGACGACTACACGCGCTACGAGCTCCAGGCGCCCGGGAGTGCGGCGTTCCACATCATCTACGACGTCACCGCCACGACCCCGGGCGCGCGCTACTTCTACAACACCATCCGGCCCGGCGCCGAGGAAGAGGTCCACGGCGTCCTCGACCTGCACACGGGCGCGTCGCTGGCGTGGGAGGTGGTGGACGGCGCCCATGCCCGAGCCAACGGGCACCCCGGGGCGAGCCTGGAAGGGCGCTACATCAAGGTGACGCTGGCCCGTCCGGTACCGGACGGCGGCCAGGGCCGCCTGCGTATCGACAAGACCTACGTGGACGCTGCCTCGTACCACGCCGAGGGCGGTGACATCGTCTTCGAGCGCTCGCTCGGCATCCGGCGCAACGCGGTCGCCCTACCCCTGGGCTACGAACTCGTGGAGGCCAACTACCCGGTGCAGGTGGCCACCGAAGCCGACGGGCGCCTTCGGGCGAGCTTCATGAACCCGGGTCCGGGTGCCGTGGATCTCCGGCTGCGCGGACGGCCCCTGCCCCGCGGCACGACCCACGTTGCTACCGCCACCTCCTACCAGCCGGGCGCCCAAGAGGGCGGCGGCGCACCTGTGCGGGCGCGGGTAGGGTGGACCGTTCCCGAGCGGGCCTTCCAGGACCGGGATATCACCTATTTCCTGCAGCAACCCGAGACCCACGCGTTCCGCCTGTTCCACGACTACACCGAATCGCGCACCGGCATGGACCGCTACGTCAACGTGGTGCGGGCCGGCTCGTCGGCCTCCGATCCCGAGGCCTACAACCTCGACACGGGAGAGAAGCTGAAGGTGGAGCAGCTCCGGGGGTCGGAGATCACCCGAAGGGGCATCGACATCGAAGGCGATCCCACGCCCGAGACGGAGGTCGTGGTCATCGGGTTCGAGCCGGTGTCGGCGGGCGGCTCGACGCGCATACGCATCTGGGAGACCTACGCCGACGAAGGACGGTACCTGCTGGCCAACGACGAGTTCGTATGGGATCGGGGGTTCGGACGGGCCCGCGACACCGTCGTCCTGCCGGAGGGGTGGTACCTCACGGCGAACGCGATTCCGGGGGTGGTGAGCGAGACGGAGGACGGGCTCATCCGGATCCAGTACATCAACCCGCGTCCCGATGAGATCCAGGTGTTCCTGACCGGGCGGAGGCGCGGGCGATGAAAGCCATGAACCGCCTCCGCACCGCCTTCCTCGTCCTCGCCCTGGCCGTAACCGCAGCCGCGCCCACACGCATCTCCGCCCAGACCGCCGGGAGTCGCTTCACCGCACAGGTCCGTAGCAACCGCACCATCCAGGACGCCGTGAAGTGGATCGACGACAACTACGACGCCCAGGTGGAGGAGTGGATCCGCATCACCGAGATCCCCGCCAAGTCCCAGCACGAGCAGAAGCGGGCGGCGTACGTCAGCGCACAGATGAGGGCCGAAGGGCTGGAGGTGAGCATCGACTCCATCGGCAACGTTACGGGCATTCGTCGCGGCACCGGCGGTGGGCCCACCATCGTGTTCGCAGCCCACATGGACACGGTCCACCCCCTGGACACCGACGTCACAGTGAAGCGGGACGGCGACATCCTCCGGGCCCCGGGCATCTTCGACAACAGCGCCTCGGTGGCCAACATGCTTGCCACCATCCGGGCCATGAACCGCGCCGGCGTGAGGACCCAGGGCGACATCTACTTCGTGGCCACGGTGCAGGAAGAACTGGGCCTCATCGGCATGGGTTACTGGTTCGACCACAATCCCGGCGTGGCCGACATGCTGGTGGCCATGGACGGTGGACTCGGCGGCGTGTCCTACGGGGCGCTGGGCATCTACTGGACCCGCTACTGGTTCCGGGGTGAGGGGTCCCACACCAACTCCAGCACCGGCAAGCCCCACCCGGTGCGGGCGTTGGCCGAGGCAGTGGACCACATTTACGAGCTCGAGATCCCGGAGGGTCGGGGCGGCGCCGTGTACAACATCGGCATGATCGGAGGCGGCAAGATCTTCAACGGCATCCCCCAGGACATCTTCTTCACCATGGACCTTCGCTCGGTGAACCCTGTGCTCCTCGACTCCCTGGATGCGGAGATCGAGTCACGCGTGGCCGCGGCGGCGGAGCACCAGCGGGTGCGGTGGGACATGGAGCGGGTGCAGCACCTGACCGCCGGCGGCACCGTGGAGCAACTGGGTGACAAGAAGGACCATCCGGTGGTGGTGACGGCCCTCGACATCTACAACAGCCTGGGCATTCCCACCCGGGCCATCCCCTCTGGCTCCACCGACGGGAACCAAGGGGTGGTGCGCGGCATCCCCTCCATCGCCGTTGGCCGGAGCACCGGCGGGGATCAACACACCCTTACCGAGTACGCCGACCGAACCAGCGCCCGAGACGCCACCAAGGCCATCGTGCTCCTGGCAGCGGCGCTGGCCGGTGTGGTGCCGGCGGCGTTGATCCCCTAGCAGCCCGTGGTTGTAAGGAAACGACCGGGATTGTGGCGCCACGGGTCCAGCTTCAAGGCGGCGTCGCGGCCTGCTCGATGGAGGCCGACGCCTCGGGGATGCTCGCCTGGCAGGGATCCGGCGGGTTCAGCATCGACGCGGCCGTGCGTATCCAAGGCGACGACCGCGCCGGCAGCGTGTGGACATCGTATTGCTGGAGGAGGTTCTTCCGGACCGTCTCCCCCGCCCCGCCCTGGAAACAGCACGTTGTCCGGCACGACAATGGCGCACTTTTCGATGGTGCTGACCGACCCGCCCTTCGTTCGCGAGGCTGTCGACCCCGGAGCGGGCGTCCGCGAAAGGAGGTGAAGCTCTTCGGCCCCTCAGCAGCATGGGGTGGTAGAGGAACGGGTTCCACCGCGTATGGGTGTGACCTGCGCGTAGTCTCAACTTGACATGATCGGCTTCACGCCGCCGATTGCCCCCGCACCGCACACTCGAACGGGACGGGGAATGCTCCACATCGCGATCGCGGTCGGCCTGGCAGCCGGGCTGGCCGTGGGGCTGCTCGCTGCCGCCACGGCGTCTCCGGCGCTCCTGGCCATCGCTGCGGCATCGGCACCGCTCGGTACGGTCTTCCTTAACGCGATCCGTATGGTGGTCATCCCGCTCGTCATGGCGGTGATCTTCACGGGCGTGGCGAGGCTCGGGAACCCCAGGAAGCTCGGAAAGATGGGAATCCTGACGCTGGCCTACTTCTGGGCCACGGTGGTCCCTGCGATCCTGATCGGCATGGGGGTGATGCACCTCGGGTTGGCATTCGCGCCAAACATGACCGCGCCCATGCCGGCCGAACAGGCCGCTCCGGAGTTGCCGGGCTTGGTGGACTTCGTGGTCAGTCTGATTCCCTCCAACCCGTTCGCGGCGGCGAGTTCGGGGACGCTTCTTCCTCTGATCGTCTTCACGGCGCTGCTGGCCGCAGCGGCGAGCACGCTTCCAGAGGGGCCGAGGCTCCGACTGATCGAACTTGCCGACGCGCTCGGCGACGCCCTCATCAAACTGGTCTACTGGATCCTGTGGACCGCGCCGATCGGGGTGTTCGGCCTGGCCGCTCCGGTCACGGCCAAGATGGGGTGGGAGCTCTTGGCCGGCTTGGTGGTCCTCATCATTTCGGTCATCGTGGGACTCGCAATCTACGTGGCCGTGATTTGTTTCCCGTTGGTCCGGCTCGTCGGGGGCATCGGGCCGATCCGCTTCATGAAAGACACCTTCGGCGGGGTGGCGGTAGCGTTTTCCACCACGTCCTCGGTGGCCGCGCTCCCCGTCATGCTCGAAGAAGCCGAAGAGAACCTTGAACTGTCACCGAGCGTGTCCGCGCTGGTTCTGCCGCTGGGTGCGTCAATGTATCGACCGGGCAGCGCGCTCTTCCAGGGGGCAGCGATCATCTTCCTGGCCCACCTCTACGCCGTGCCGATTCCTGCCGCGGCCTTGGGTGGAGCGGTTCTGGCCACCTTCCTGGTGTCGCTGACTGTGGCTCCCGTCCCGAGTTCGAGCGTGGTCACGTTGGCACCGGCGCTCGACACCGTCGGGGTGCCGCTCGCGGGGATGGCGATCCTCTTGGGCGTCGACCGCATCCCCGACATGTTCCGAACGTCTGTGAACGCCCTGGGCCAGATCACTACGGCCGTTCTGATGAACCGATGGACGGCCCCGGACCCGCGGCCGACGCCTCCCGCCATTCCATCTATCGAGGTCGAATGAACAGGAGAAAGGTATTGGGCGCCTGGCGTCGGCGTCACGGGCGGATGATCCCGACACTACCACGGATCTTCATGGTGGTATCGAGGGCGCGCGTGCCCCTCTCTGCCAACATCCGGTGAGACAGTATAGACTTCGGAATTTACGGAGCCACGAGGGCGAGAGGGAAGGTATCGGATGTTGGAACGGAAGAAGAACGGAACCGGAGAAGAGGAGGAGGTCGCG
>JBBSOM010000318.1:0-4568 GCA_038259715.1 Longimicrobiales bacterium | reverse complement strand
TGGTCGACCCAGACCACGTTGCCGAATCCCCGCTGGACTCCGGCGAACCGTACCCGCCCGTTCGCCATCGAGCGGACCGGTGTGCCTTCCGGCACCGCGAGGTCGACGCCGCGGTGGACGCTGGGCAGGATCCCACGCATGCGGAGCCCGTACGGTGAGGTGAGCGGCGCACGCACCGGCCAGCGGGGGATCGAACAACCGGAGGCCGCCATCAACCCCACGGCGATCAGCCATCGAAGCCGGTTCCTTTCTACCACGGGCTCCTCGGGCCCTCTACACCTGATTGGAATTCCGTGTCCAGCAGGATCACATCCACCATCTGGCCCACTTCCAGGCCCGCCACACCCTCGGGCAGGATGGCGAGGCCTTCCGCGTCGGCCAGCCCCCTGACGAGTCCCGAGCCCTGAGGACCGGTGAGCACGACGCGAGGCGGGGCGTGCGTGCCGTCCAGCCGCACCCGCAGAAAGACGGTCAGGTCGCCCGATCCCGTGAGAAGCTCTCCGGCGACGCAGCGGATCCGGGGACGTAGGACCCTGCGGTGGCCCGCCATGCGTAACAGGAACGGGCGCACGAAGACCTCGAACGTGACGAAGGCCGAGGCGGGATTGCCCGGAAGTCCGAAGACTGGAAGCGGCGTTCCGTCCCGAGGGAGGCGTCCGAACCCGAAAGGGGTGCCGGGGCGGATCTTCACACGCCAGAAGTCGGGAACGTAGCCCTCCCCGTCCAGGACCCGCTTGACCAGATCGGCCTCGCCCATGGAAGCCCCTCCGATGGTGACGAGCACGTCGGCACTCATGCCGCGGCGAAGCGCGGTCCGGAGGGCCTCCGGCTCGTCTCGAGCGATCCCGAGAGGGACGGGCACAGCCCCTGCGGCGAGGGCAGCGGCGGCGATCATCGGCCCGTTGGATTCGGGGATACCGGAGCCCGAACGCACGTCCGCGTAGCGCTCGACGGTGCGCAGTTCGTCTCCTGTGGAGAGGATGGCCACACTCGGTCGGCGGTGAACGACGACATCGGCCCGGCCCAGTGCGGCGAGGGTTCCGATGGTCCCCGGGCGGACCGAGTCGCCCCGGAGCAGAACGCTCTCCCCGACTTTCATATCCTGGCCTGCCAACCGGATGTTCCGTCCCGCGTCCCGGTCCTGGAGGATGCGGACGACCCCGTCCCCGAGCGCCTCCGCGTCCGTGTCCTCGACACGAATGACGGAGTCCGCACCGGGAGGGACCGGGGCGCCGGTCATGATGCGTACCGCCTCGCCCGGTTGGATCCGGACGGAGGGAGCTGCTCCGGCCCGGGTGAGACCTGCCACGTTGAGCGGCACGGGCCGGGCCGGGGACGCACCGCGGACATCCTCTGCCCGAACCGCGTACCCGTCCATAGCGCTGTTGTCCCACGGAGGGAGCGTGGCCGTAGCCGTGATGTCCTCCGCGAGCGCACGCCCCAACGCGGCCAGCACGGGGACGCGCTCTGCCGCGAGCGCCGCCGCCGCATCCATGACCCGTGAGCGCGCGGATGCCGCATCGAGCCAGTCGGCGTCGCGGACGGTGAACTCGGGAACGGAGCCGGGGCTCACGGGCCGGTCAGAAACGGATGACGGCCGCGAGCGTGAGGTGGAGGGCGCTCACCCATTCGCTCTTCTCGACCGACGGGATTTCGAGATCGGGGTCGCTGAATCCCGGCGGGGTGTCCAACTTCCAGAGTGAGAACACCGCGTCTCCGCGCAGCGCGAGGCGATCCGTCAGGTAGAGGCGGCTGCCCCCGCCGACCGTTCCGAGGAAGCTCGATCCGAAGCTGAACCGGTTGTCCTGGTCGAGCTGCTCATCGAGCGGGCCCGGATTTGACAGGTTGAATGCCATACCCCCGCCCGCCACGATGTACGGGGCGAGCCCGTGCCAAGTCCGCTCGCCGGTGAACGTGAATCGGAGTCGAGCGTCGATCGTGCCCAGCATCGAGTCCTCTTCGCCGATCTTTCGATCGCCCTCGGCACGGTTGGGGTCGACGATGTCCCTCTTGCCGCGGATGACCCCGGCGACGGCTTCGAACCCGAGTGGGCCCGACAGGTCGATGCCCCACCGGACACCGGCGCGCAACCCTCCGCCCGGACCGAAGCCGAAGCGGCCTTTGGCCGCGGACGTTTGTCCGGCGAAGACGCCTACTTCCTGACGGGTCTCGATGTAGCGGAAGGGTGAAGGGATGGTCTGGCCCGCCACCGCGGCGGGAGTGAACGCGAAGATCGTGACGGCCCACAGGCCGCCCGAGGCGATACGCACACGCATGGAGGGGTGGCGCTCCCTTCCGGGGATTCCGATTGACGCTCTCCCGTGGCCCGGGCAGATTGAGACGGGTTGTCCGGCTCTCCGATCGGGCATGGTCGTTCCTTGGTACTCTTTCCGAGCGGGATCGTTTCAGCCTTCATGCACTTCTTGCGCGCAACGGCTCCAGTCGCCCTCGTCGTGGTCGTCGTTGCAGGGATTTTCCCGGCCGTTGCCTCGGCCCAGGGCTCCGTTCGTGTGCGAACCACGGAGAACGTCCGGAAGGAACCCAATGGTGAGATCCTCGGTCAATTGGAGCCGGGGACGACGCTCTCCGTGGCGGGCCATCGTAAACCGTGGGTGCAGGTCGACGTCGACGGGTGGGTCTGGGCGCGCTCCCTTCAGGTGAGCCCCCGTGAGGGGCTGGATCTGATCGTGTCGGCCGACGAAGGAGAGAACCTCCGCGATGCGCCGTCCGGGAATGTGTTGGGGCGCCTCGCTCGGGGCATGCTTCTCGAAGAGGTCGAGCGCCGGACCGGTTGGATCCGTGTGCGGCGTCGCGCATGGATGTGGGGTCCCTCCCTGGTGGAGGTCTCCCCGGTAGGCGCTCCGGCGAAGTTGGCCGGTGCTCGCGCTGCAGGCCCGACCCCGAAGACCGGAGCCGGCGTAAAGCCCCGGTCGGCCGTCGCCCGCAAGCCGGTCGGATACGCCACGGCCGGTCCGGGTGGGGCCTCCATCCTATCCGCTCCGGGTGCGGACACCCTCGCTCTGGCGTCACCTCGTGCTGAAATGGAGGTGGTCGCCCGCGAGGGAAGTTGGGCCCGCGTTCGCCTCGAAGGGTGGACGTGGCTCCCCGAGGGAGACACGACCCTCGCGAGCGCGGAAGACGGGGGTACCCCGCTCACACCCGCCGACTTAAGGCGGGATCCCGCCGCATACCGGGGGCGGCTCGTGTCCTGGGAGCTTCAGTTCATCTCGCTCGAACACGCGGAGAAGGTCCGGACCGACTTCTTCGAAGGGGAGCCATTCCTTCTCGCTCGCTATGGGGGAAGCGAAGGTCCGTTCGTCTATGTGGCAGTGCCGCCGGCGCGGGCACAGGACTTCGAGAAGCTCATCCCGCTGGAGCGTATTTCAGTCACCGGCCGGGTGCGGAGCGGGGCGTCCTCGCTCACAGGCACGCCGATCGTCGACCTGGTTTCGCTGAAACGGGTCCGGGCGCCCTGATGGATCGACGCTTCCGGGGCATCGCGGTCGGCGTCCTCGGGGCACTCCTCCTGGCCGCGGTGTCGTGCGGTCACGATCTGGTGGATCCTGCGCCCCAACTCGAGGTGGTCGTGGTCGGGGGGGATGGGCAGTTCGGCACGGTTGGCCAGGTCCTGCCGGACGGGCTGGAGGCCCTGGTGCGGCGGATCGACACCGGGGCACACCAGAAGGACGTCGAGGTCGAATGGACCGTCCAGTCTGGAGATGCGGTGCTCTCCACGAGCCGGATGAGCAGTGACGTCAATGGAATTGTCCGGGCTACGGTTCAACTCGGACAGGGAAGGGACACGATCCTCATTCGCGCGGCCGTGGCCATAGAGCCTGCCGCGGCGGCGACGTTTCTCGTATACGTCGCCGCAAGACCGAGCATCGATTCGCTTTCCACCGGATACGCTCGCGCCGGCGACACGATCACCGTCTCCGGTGCGGGTTTCAGCGCGAACACGTCACAGGATGTCGTGCTCTTTTCGGGGATCCGGGGACGCGTCTTGTCGGCGACGGATGACGAGCTGACCGTCGAGGTGCCGCCTTGCCTACCGAGCCGGGACGTGGATGTGACGGCCCAGCTCGGCTCGCTGGTCAGCGATGGCATATCGCTCGCAGTGGGTGACGGCGGGCATTTCACCGATCTCGCGCTGGGTGACTACGTCGACGTGGATGAGTCCGGGAAGCTGGGGTGTGTCCGGCTGCGCGGGGCCGGAGCCACCTATCTGGTGTCCGTGCTTTCGACCTCGACCGTGGGTGCTGCCCGTTACCCCTTCGTGTTGCGAGGGGTGGTGGACGGAGGCGTGGCTGCCTCGCCGTCGATCGGGGCGCCGTCCCGCGGTGACGCGAGAGGCGACCGGGCATGGGGTCCGTCGTTCCCTGACTTGTGGGAGGCGTCGTTGAGGACGCGCGAGGCACATCTCATCCGCTCCCGGGTGGACGCGGGGGAGCGCGTCGGCGTCGAACGAGCGCCAGAGGCACCGTCCAGCGTGGGAGATCGTCGCTCGTTCAAGGTGCTGAACAAGACGAACGGGTTCGACGATGTCTCCGCCGTCGCTCGCGTGGTCG
>JBBSOM010000317.1:0-4571 GCA_038259715.1 Longimicrobiales bacterium | reverse complement strand
TCGAACCACACCCTGAGGGCCCCGACGATGATGAAGACGTCGCAGACGAGCACGAGCGCGTGCGGGATGGTGACCCAACGCTTGAGGCGCTTCTCCTTGCCCGTGATGTACTGGGTCTTCACGCCTTCCTTCGCGCGGAAGCGGAAGATCAGCCAGAAAAAGATCCCCTCGGCCACCAGCAGCCAGAATCCGACCAGCACCGTGACGAGGGCGATCAGGCCGTCGATCGAGCCGGCGAAGGTGGAGGCTTCCTGAATCAGACGGACCATGGATCGGAACTACCTGGGTCAGAGGAGGATGAATACGAAGGCCGCGCCGACGAACAGCGCGGTCGCGATGAGGGTGACGACGAACGCCTTTTCCGCATCGAGGAGTATCGGATTCTCATCGTCGGATGGAGCGGCGTGCGCCACATCGCCTCCGTCCGTCGCCACCGGTTTTGTCTGCGTCATATGGAGGCTCCTGGCCCTACCGGAGGGTCTGGATGTAGGCGACGACGTTCGCCATCGCCTGGTCGTCGAGGATCAATGTATTGGGCCGCATCGTCTGGCCCGCGATGTCGGACGGATCGGTGCCGCGCCACCCCGCCTTGAACTTGTGGAGTTGGGCGACCATGTACCAATCGGCCTGTCCGACGAGCGGCGGTGCGTTGACGGCCTGATTGCCCTCTCCGTTCGCGCCGTGGCACGCGGCGCACGCCTGGTAGTTGGTCTTACCGGCCTCTGCGTCGGCCCCCTGGAGGGTCGGTGCCGAAGCGGTGCGCGGCAGACTCGCGACATACTCGGACAAAGACTCGAGGTCACCCGGCAGGTCGATGGTCCACGACATCGACTTCATGCGAATGCCCGTGGTGTCCCATGCGTCGTAACCACGGTGAGCGGCCTGGAACTTTTCGAGTTGCGCCTGGATGTACCACTGGGGCAACCCAGCGATGTTCGGTGCCGCCAGCGTCTCCTTGCCGTGACCCTGTGGGCCATGGCAGGGAGTGCAGGTCGGGAAGATGTCCTCCCCGCGCGCGATACCGGGGACCGGCTTCTGATTGCACGCCGCCAGAACCACCGCCAGCACGGCGACGGACAGCCGTCTGCTCCAAGATCGTGCCATGTTCCTCACCTGGATGCTCTGTTCCTCGAACGGTGAAGCGCGTTTCCGCAGGCCTTCCCGCGAACAAGTCTCGTGTTATCGGTGCCGACAAAATAAGGAAGAAGTCGTCTCTGGCGACCGGGGGCCGCGTATTCTCCTCACCTTCGTACTTCCTTCAACGGCGATCTACGTCTGATGTCCCTGGTCCGTGAGGGAAATGGACTCGTCGATGAGCATGATCGGGATTTCGTCGCGGACCGGATACAGGACGAGCCCGTCCTCACGCACCAGCCCTTCCTCGACCGGCTCGCTGACGAGTTCCCCTCCCCGGTTCCGCACCCCACCTGCTTCGATTGCCGATGCCAGGCGCGCCAACAGCTCGGCATCCGCAGGACGAACGGGCTGTTTGGTTTCCGGACACACGAGGATGTCCAGCAATGCCTGATCAATCACGGTCTCGAAGCCTCCTCGACGCACCCCCTCCAATTACAGCCCGCAAACCCGTCCCGGGCAACCCACACTCTCTCTGGGGTCTTACGCGAAGGTGGGTAACTTATCAGGGTGGGCAGATGATCGGGAGACCAGACCCGAAATGCAACCACCCGGCTCAAAATGGAGGACGGCCTTGAAGGGTGTTCGGAACCTCACCGCGATCATGGCGACCGCGCTTTGTGCAGGCTGGGCGTGCACATCCACGGCCGGAAGCGGTGCCAATGGCGCACACGCGGAAGAGGCTCCCGCAAGCACCACGCGGCCGGCAGCGGAGCCGGGTCCGGCTCCGGGCCACGCCTGGGTCATCCTCGGCACCGACACCGTCGTCGTCGAGGTGGCCCGGACGGAGGAGCAGCGGGAACAGGGCCTCATGTACCGACAGGAACTCCCGGACGGCACCGGCATGCTCTTCGTGTTCGACGACGAGCAGGTGCGATCGTTCTGGATGCAGAATACCTACGTGGCCCTCGACATCGCCTTTTTGGACGTATCGCTGCGCGTCGTCGACATCGAGCAGATGGAGCCGATGACCACCGATCCCCACGACAGCAAGCGACCGTCGATGTTCGCGGTCGAGCTGCCCAAGGGCTGGTGCGCCGCGCACGGCGTCAAAGTGGGGGACCAAGCCAAGGTCGAGTTCGGGCCCTGAGTCGCAAGGAGCGGCCCTTGCCCCCGCCTCCCGACCTCGGGAACTTCAGGAATGACCTCCCTGGACCTGGAAATCGGTGTCTTACGTCGCATGACGCCGGCTCATAAGCTGGCGGTCATGAACGGGCTTATCCGCCAAGCCTACGAACTCAAGGCGGCCGCGGTGCGGGCCCGCTGGCCCGACCTGCCGGAACAGGAGGTGTCGGCCCGGGCGAAGAGCATGGTCGGCGGTGACTGCCCCTGACCTCGTCGGGCTCTTCATCGCGCCTCTGGAGAAGGCCGGGGTCCCGTACCTGATCACGGGCGGGGTCGCATCCGTCATCTATGGCGACCCGCGATTCACCCGTGACATCGATATCGTCCTGGAGCTACGACCCACGAACGTCCCACGCCTTGCGGAGGCATTTCGGGGCGGCGCCTTCTACGTGCCTCCGGAAACTGCAGTATTACCTGGCTTGCGAGTCGGACCGGCACCTCCGAGACATCGCCATGATGCTGAAGATCAGTGGAGACCTCGTGAACACCGAGGACCTGGAGGACTGGCTGGCGAAGCTCGACCTCGGCGCCGCCTTCGGGCGGGCGAAGGGATACGACCCGACCTGAGTTGGGCTGATGCACGAAACGCTCCGGCTTCCCGCGCCCTCCGGGTCGAATGAAACTACCCCCGCTCCACGGCCTCTCTCAGTCCCGCCATGAGCGCCGCGACGTCCGCCTCGTCGTTGTACACGTTCGGCGACACGCGGAGCGCCGAGCCCCGGAGCGACGCCACCACGTTCCGACGGTCGAGTGCTTCCTTCAGGGCCGCGAGGTCGAGGCCGGCCGGCATCCGGAGCCCGAACAAGTGGCTCGCCCGCCAACGCTCGTCTTCGACGCTGAAGCCGATCCCGGCGGCCTCGCGGAGCATGTCGCAGGTGAGGGCCTCACAGTACGACTGGATGCGCGCCGGGCCCCACTTGATGATCAGCCCAAGGGACGCCAGAGCCATAGGTAGGAGGGCGAAATTGGAGCGCTCGGCCACGTCGTATCGGACGGCTCCGGGCTGATAGCCGTCCCGATAATTGACCAGGTGCTGGAAGTCCTCGCTCCGTTCGCGCCCGATCCACGTCTCCTCGAGCGGGGTGCCCCCGTCGAAGCGCGGACCGAACCACCCGAAGCCCACCGAGTAGGGTCCGAGCAACCACTTGTAGGACGCGACGAGGAGGGCATCCGGCTGGATCTCGGCCACGTCGAAGGGAAGGGCCCCGACCGACTGGGTCCCGTCCACGATGAGCGCCGCCCCCACCTCGCGGCAGCGGCGCCCCACCTCCACCAGATCGAAGCGCGTGCCGTCGGTCCAGTGCACGTGCGGGCACGCGACCACCGCGGTCGCCTCATCGATGTGGGCCAGAAGCACGTCGTTCCAGGCCTGCCCCCGGCCCGGACCGTCCGGGGGCGTGGCGAAGCGCACCTCGGCCCCGCAGTCCTGGGCAAGCTTTGTCCACCCGTGAACGTTGCCGGGGAACTGCTCGTGCGTGAGCACGATGTTCTGGCCCTTCGCCACGCCGAGGTTACGTGCCGCTATGGCGACGCCGTACGAGACGCCGGGAAGGATCGCGACCCGCGCCGGATCGTCGCCGTGCACCAGAGTCGCGAAGAGACGGCGTGCCTCGTCGCTGAGCGCGAAGAAGTCGTCGCCCGAAATCGAGGTCGGCACGCGCTTCCTGCGTACCCCCTCGACACCGGCCTCCTCGGCCGCCCTCGGGATCGGGCCCATGTAGGCGCAGTTCAGGTAGTGCAGATCCGCGGGCAAGCCGAAGTGCTCGCGCTGGCACTCGAGCACGTGCCCCGCACTCATTCGTCGTCCCAGTGCCGGGCGTGCCGGGCAATGTAGACGATCAGGCCGACAAAGCCGACGCCGACGATGACGAGACTGATGATTTCGACCGTGCTCACGGAAGCTCCTCGTTCAGGCGCCGGGGCCCCGCTGCGCCCCACGGCAAGGCGAAGTTGCCGCCGATCAGGAAGGTAACGAAGTCGTGGGATGCTGCGCGCTCCCACAGTGCCTACAACCCGAACCACCAGTTGACCTTCACGATGAACTGGTTGTCCGAAGGCGCGCCGAAAAGGGCGTCCAGGTCCCGGCCAAAATCGAAGTCGCCCACCGAGGCACGTTCCGACTGGCGGCGCTGCCACACGACGTACAGGGTGGAGCCGGGACGGTACTCCCACCTGAGCACGGCGGTGGACCGGAGCGAGCGGAGGTTGAAGTCCCGGTCCGCGAAGTCGGTGTCGGCCACCCCATCGCCATCGAAATCGACGAGACGCCGCCCCGACGCGTCCACGCACGTACGCCCTCCGCTGCACCCCCC
>JBBSOM010000316.1:0-4576 GCA_038259715.1 Longimicrobiales bacterium | reverse complement strand
GGAGTGAGAGTCCGAGGAGGCCACCCCCAAGGACGAGCGAGAACACGTATAGAGCGACCATCTGCACCCGGATACGGGAGTCGCGGGAGGGATCTTCAAGCCCAAGATCGGCGTGTATCCCTAGCCGCGACAGTCCCCAGGTTCAGGGCGCGGCGCCTCGCGCCTCTACATGCGAGGGTCCGGGCGTACCGTGAACGTCCGCTCGTAGCGCTGACCCTTCACCGTGAGGTGCGCCGTGAAGGTCGCGGCAACGACCCCACGGGCCCTGACCGGGTGCTCCACCCGCCCACCAGTGGTTCAGGCGACGTCCCCCCAGCCCGGGACGAAAGTGCGCCAGTTGGGGTTGCGCCCCGCTGCGTAATCCATACCGATTTTGACCCAATCAACACCCCCATCCCACACCCGGATGCTGTCCGGAGAGCCATACCGAACCTCTCTTTGCCCTTCCTCGAACCGATCCAGCGACTGCTCCCAGACATCGTCGGCCCAATGCAAAGTCATCCGGGACCGGAGCGGTTCGTATTCGGCCGTGAACAATGTGCCGAACCCTTCCGAGTACCGCTCCTGCTTCAGCGGAGCCTCTGTAAAGCTGGTCACAAGTGTTGCCGGGTCGGACGCGGCGGAGATGATCCCATCGAGGTGTTCGGACCGCTCATACGTCTTCGTAAATGCGCCGCGATCCGGGCGACTACCGTCGTTCTGATGATTGGTCGCGATCAGACGCGGCTGGACCTTCGCACCACCTCCTGCATAGATCTCGACGCTTGCAGCAGCGCCTGAAGCATCCGCAACGATGATGTTGTAGGGCATATGCGACGGCACCCTTTGGAGGACACGGAGAGCCTGGCCGACCGTGTCACAAATTTCCAGAACATACCGCAAAATCGTCGTGATTCCGAAACCGCGCCCCGTTTCCTGCCGCCCGCCATAGGCCAGTGCAATGCACAAACCCGCAGCATTGATTCCATCCGAAAGCCCCCACAAAAATTCAACCATGCCCATCACCGGCCGTCCGCACCATTCGCTGCGCAGCAGGAGTCCCTCATTCAGATCAGGGGACAGGTCGTAGTTGCGCACCAGCCGGACGTCATCATCAGATATCCCGCAGGCCAATGAACACCCTCCGAGATAGCTGGGGGGGCACCACGTGGAAAGGAAACGCGCCGCGCGGTCGGAGCCACCGGCGAGCGCCACCAATTCGGCATGTACAGGCACGAGTTCGGGCATATATCCCTGCAATGCGGCCTCGCAGGTGGCCCGATCCGGACCGCCGTCACCCCCACTGTTTACAAACCATGCTTCGTAGGCTGGCCAGGACCGCTGCCCGCGCGCGGCCCACTTCGGGCCAGGGCGGGCTTCGGCAACCGCGTCGAATATCAGGGAAGACGTCATATCATTCACCTCCGAGGCGAATCGAAGAACAAAGGCAACATTTTCGCTCGCGCGATCGTTGCGGCGTTGGGCAAGTCCGCGACGAGCATGACGTCCCTCATGGAGGGGATCTTCACGCCCGAAATCGGCGAGCATACCTACCCGCGACAGTCCCCGAGTTTCCGGTGCGGCGCCTCGTGCCTCTACATGCGAGGGTCCGGGCGTACGGTGAACGTCCGCTCGTAGCGCTGGCCCTTCGCCGTGAGGCGGGCCGTGAAGGTCGCCGGCAACGACACGACGGGGCTCTGTACCGCCCGCCCGAAGCCCCGCCGTTGTCCCGTGTTCGGTGTCCACGCGGCCCTGTGCATTCCCGCAGACGTCGCGAACGGTTCCGGCGTCCTCACCCACAGAGGCGACGTGCGCGGGATCCCGCCACCGCCCTGCCCGCCGCGCCCCGACGTGTCGCCGGGAAAGCTCTCGAGTACCTTCCCGTCGGCATCGAGGACCTCCAACGTGACCGCGCCGGGCGCCGCCTGGCCGAGGTAGTAGTCGAGGTACACTCCGTCCGGCGGATTCTCGGCCTGGGGCTCGTCCTTCTGGAACGGCGTACCGTTGTCGCCGCCCTGGTCCACCAGCGTGGTGTCGGCCGGCTGGAACAGGTAGGCCGCCGCGTCCGGCGCGACGTCGGCCGCGCCGCGCAGCGCGCCCATGTCGTCGATGACCCAGAAGCCGCGCCCGTGCGTCGCGACGATGAGGTCATCGTCGTAGATCTGGAAGTCACGCACGGACGTCACCGGCAGATTGAGCTGCAGCGGCTGCCAGTGGTCGCCGTCGTCGAACGAAACGAACGCCCCGACCTCCGTGCCCGCGAAGAGGAGGCCCTGACGCTCCGGGTCCTCGCGCACCACATGCACGTATCCGTTCGCGGGCAGACCGGTCGTGATCGTCTGCCACGTCTTGCCCATGTCGCGGGTGCGGTAGATGTGCGGGCCGAAGTCCTCGAGCTGGTGACGGTCGACGCTCGCATACGCGGCGTTGAAGTCGAAGCGCGACGCCTCCACGGTGGTGATGCGGTCCCACGCCTTCACCTCGGGGGGCGTCACGTCCGTCCACGCCTTGCCGTCAGTGGTAGTGACCTTGATGAGCCCGTCGTCCGTGCCGATCCAGACCATCGGGACGAGCAGCGGAGACGGCGCCACGGCGTAGACGACGCCGCGCCTGCCATTGGCGTCGGTCTGGTCGGCGGCGGTTTTGTCGAGGTTGGCGGGAATACCGGGGTCGGGCCGCGTCAGATCGTCACTGATCCGCGTCCAGGAGCGAGCGCTGTCGGTCGACTTGAAGACGTACTGGTTGGCGTAATACAGCGCGCGCGGGTCGGCTTGGGACAGCACCAGCGGCTGCGTCCAGTCGGTGCGCGCCTTCTCGGGGCCTTCGGGCGCCGTGGTGCCGGGAATCGAATGGTTCAACTCCATGTCGTAGCGTTCGCCCGTGCCGCCGTAGATGATGCCGGGATGAAGCGGGTCTCCCTGGGTGCAGCCGCTCTCTCCCCCGGCCGCGACGGGCTCCCAGTCCCGCATCGAGATTTCCGCGAACTTGCCGCGGGAACGCACGGCCACGGCGCCCGAGTCCTGCTGCGCGCCGGTGACCCAGTAGGGGAAGCGGTAGTCCACGGACAGATGGTAGATCTGCGCGATCGGCTGGTTGAGCCAACTGCTCCACGTCACGTCCTTGGCCGCGGCGCGCACATTCTGAGAGATGATGCACCCCTGATCGCTTGCCAAGATCATCGTGCTGGGCTCCTCCGGGCTGATCCACGCCTGGTGGTAGTCGTCGCCACCGGGTGAACCGCGGATCGCCTCCCAGCTGTGTCCTCCATCGCGGGATCGTGCGACCACCACGTTCGACACGTAGACGGTGTCCGCGTCTTCCGGGTCGACCACGACGTGCTCGAAGTACCAGCCGCGCCCCCACAGCCCCGAGTCGTCGGAGAGCTTCATCCAGGTGGCGCCGCCGTCGTCGGAGCGGAAGAAACCTCCCTGGCCCGTGGCGCCCTGCCCGAAGCCGCCGGCGCTCGGATCGGGAGCCGGCGCGCCCGGAGGCGGCTCCAGGTTGTCGATTACGGCGTACACGCGGTTCGGCTCGGTGGGGCACACCGCGATGCCGCTCTTGCCCATCCCGTCCACGGGCAGGCCGCTCGTGAGCTTCTTCCAGGTGTCGCCGCCGTCGGTCGACTTGTAGATGCCGCCGCCCGGGCCGTTGGACGGGGCATACACGAACCAGGGCGGCCGGCGCGTGGCCCAGAGCCCGGCGTACACGACCTTGGGGTTCGTCGGATCGATAGCGACATCGATCGCCCCGACGTTCTCGTTCTCGTACAGCACCTTCTCCCAACTCCGCCCACCGTCCTTCGAACGGAAGACGCCCCGGTCCGGATGGGGGCCGTAGAAGTGTCCAATCGCGGCCACGAAGACGATGTCCGGGTTCGTCGGATCCACGGCGACGCGGCCGATATGCTGCGTGCCCTTTAGTCCGATGTGCGTCCACGTCTTTCCGGCATCCGTGGACTTGTACATCCCGTTGCCGTAGCCGACCGAGTCGCGCAGCGTCGACTCACCCGAGCCCACGTACACGACGTCGGGTGCCGAGGGTGCGACCGCGAGCGCGCCGATCGAGGCCACCGGTTGGTCGTCGAAGACGGGCTCCCACACCCGTCCCGAGTCGACGGACTTCCAGACGCCGCCGTTCACGGCGCCGAAGTAGAACTCGTTGGGGCGGCCCGGCACACCGCTCACGGCGTCGACGCGACCGCTCCGGAAGGGCCCGAGCAGGCGCCAGTGCAGGCCCGCGAATAGCCGCTCCGGGACCGGACCCGCGACCTGCGCCCGGGAGAGCATACCGCGTCCGAGATCCTCGGCGGTGGCCGTCCTCAGGGCCGTCGATGGGACGGGTGCGGCGCCGAGCGCCGAGGGAATGCCTGGGGCTCCGACGAGAAGCGCGCCGCCGACCTGACCGGCGCGAACGAAGAAGGTACGACGCGAAAGCGGGTGTGTTTCGGGCTCGCTGGCCACGGACGACTCCACGGATGAAGGATCGATGGACCGTCACGAGGAAGGGCAGGTGCCCTTTCCGGGCGGGAAACGCAGGGTGGGGCACGAAGGTTGACGGGTCAAGGGGCCGAGAGCCAGCCTCCTCCGGCGGCACCGCG
>JBBSOM010000315.1:0-4576 GCA_038259715.1 Longimicrobiales bacterium | reverse complement strand
GTCCCGCAGGTCGAAGACCACCTTCGTGGTCGCGTACACCTGGGTCAGGTAGCCGCCCGTCGTATGAACGACCCCCTTCGGCCGCCCTGTCGTACCGGAGGTGTAGAGGATGTAGAGGATATCTTCGGCATCCATGGGCTCTGCCGGACAGTCCACCGCCGCATCGGCCATGAGTTCGTGGTACCAGAGATCCCAGCCGGCCTTCATTGCGGCATCGACCCTCGCGGACAGTTCACCCCCGCGCTGGACGACGACGACATGTTCGATGGTTGGGGACGTCTCGAGCGCCTCGTCCGCGTTGGCCTTGAGCGGAATGATCCCGCCCCGGCGCCAACCGCCGTCGGCGGTGATCAACACCTTCGACTGGGCGTCGTTGTTGCGATCAGCCAGTGACTCGGGACTGAAGCCGCCAAAGACGACCGAGTGGATCGCGCCGATGCGTGTGCACGCCAGCATCGCGACGGCGGCCTCCGGAATCATGGGCAGGTAGATGGTCACCCGGTCTCCCCGTCCGACGCCGAGGCCCTTCAGGACGTTCGCGAACTGCGAAACCTCGCGGTGGAGCTCCTCATACGTGTACGTGCGCGTGTCCCCGGGCTCCCCTTCCCAGAAGAGCGCGGCCTGCGTTCGCTTCGGGCTCAACACGTGCCGGTCGAGGCAGTTGTATGAAACGTTGAGCTTTCCGCCGACGAACCACTTGGCATGGGGCGGCGTCCACTCCAGGACTTTCTCCCAGGGCTCGAACCAGTCGAGTTCTCGGGCCCAATCCGCCCAATACGCTTCCCTGTCCGCCGCCGCCTCACCATAGATGGCCTCATCCCGGACGACGGCATGCTCAGTGAATTCAGGAGAAGGAGGGAATCGGCGCTCTTCCGTCAACAGGGCCGAGAGGGATCCGGAATCGCCACTCATGATCGCAGCGTCCTTTTCAGAAGCGTTCGCGCAATTCAACCGGCGCCGAAGACAACCGGTCGGGGAGCCTTTGTGGAATCTGCACGCCCCGGCCGGCAGGGCAAGCCGACCGGGCAGCCGGTGGCCAACATGACCCTCACTTCTGGCCATCTCCCTTCCGCCACGGCCAGCCCGGATACGCCCCGCCCTTGTTGGACGATGAGGCTCTGATACTTTATCCGTAATCATTCTTGATAAAGAACCGAGGAGGGTAGGTGTTGAACAACGGGCCGGCGCATGATCGCTGGAAAGCGGGTGCGCTCTCGACCGCGATCTGCGCTATTTCCCTTCTCCTCGGATGGGGCCTCGGCCATCTGGGTCATCCTGCGGTCGGACAGGCATTCATGGCCGGCGCATATGCCGCCGGCGGGTGGGATGCACTCCGGCGGGCTTTCCGCGCCCTGTCCCGCGGTGAGATCCACGTCGATCTCCTCATGCTTCTGGCCGCCGCGGGGGCCGCCTCCGTGGGCCATTGGCCCGAAGGCGCGATCCTGCTCTTCCTCTTCTCCATCGGCAACACGCTGGAGACCTATGCGTTCGGACGGACCCGCCGCTCCATCCAGGCGCTGATGGAGCTGCGTCCGGAAGACGCGATGGTGGTGTCCGACGGGGAGGAGTCCAGCGTCGCCGTCTCGGGGCTGATTCCGGGCCAGGTGGTTCGGGTCAGGCCAGGCGATCGGGTGCCGGTCGATGGCGACGTCATCGCCGGCTCCTCCCGGGTCGATGAATCGACCCTTACGGGCGAGCCGTTGCCGGTCTCGAAGGCCGTGGGTGCCGAGGTCTTCGCGGGCACCTTGAACGCGACCGGCGTCCTCGACATCCGTGTCACCCGGTCGGCCGACGACACCGCGTTGGCACGGGTCATTCGACTCGTGGAGGAGGCGAGCGCGGCCAAGGCACCCACCCAGAGTTGGATCGAGAACGTCGAAGGCCGCTACGCCCTCGGCGTGATCCTCGTGTCGGCGCTCGCCGTGGTCCTGCCGTGGACCGTGCTCGGGTGGAGCTTCGACGAGTCCTTCTCGCGCGCGATGACCCTGCTCGTCGTCGCATCCCCGTGCGCGCTCGTGATCTCGATCCCGGCGACGATCGTCTCCGCCGTGGCCAACGGCGCGAGACGAGGCATCCTCTTCAAGGGCGGCGCGCACCTCGACACCCTCGCCACGGTCAGGGTCGCAGCGCTCGACAAGACCGGCACGTTGACCGTCGGACGGCCCGAGGTGGTGGACATCCTGACGCTCGCGCCCATGTTGCGGCCCGCGGAGGCGCTCGCCGGGCTGCCGGGCCCCGACGCGCGCGTCATACCCGCGGACGACGCCGAAGCGGAACTGCTCCGCCTCACGGCCGCGGTCGAGGCCTTCTCCGAACATCCGCTTGGCGATGCCATCGTTCGCGCCGCCGCGGAGCGGGGCCTCCGAGCGTCGGAGCCGGAGGGCTTCACGTCCGAGGCCGGAAAGGGCGTCGAGGGCACCGTCGACGGCTTTCGTGTGCGGGTGGGGCGGAGGCGGTGGATCGAAGAAGGCGTGGGGGCGCCGGTGCCCGCGGAATCCGCCGCATGGGCAGCCGAGGAGGACCGAGCGGCGGCGACGCCCATCTTCGTCTCGATCGACGGACAGCACGCGGGCGCGATGGCGGTCGCGGACCATCCACGGCCGAACGTCCGCGCCGCGATGGACGCCCTGCGTCAAGCTGGTGTGGCCCATCTGGTCATGGTCACGGGCGACGATGCGGGTACCGCGCGAGCCATCGCGACGGCAGTGGGGATCGACGAGGTTCGTGCCGAACTCTTTCCCGAGGACAAGAGTCGCATTCTCGGAGAACTACGCGCTCGCTACGGCCCCGTCGCCATGATCGGCGACGGCGTCAACGACGCCCCGGCCCTGGCCGCAGCGGACGTCGGAATCGCGCTCGGCGCCGCCGGTAGCGATGTCGCACTCGAGACGGCCGATGTCGTCCTGATGGGGGAGGACCTTCGGGAACTGGCCCACGCCGTGGACCTGTCCCACCGCGCCCGCGCGATCGTCCGCCAGAACCTTACCTTCGCGGTCTCCGTGATGGTTGTGTTGGTGGTGCTGGCGCTGGGCGGTTGGATCGGTCTGACCACCGGGGTGATCGGCCACGAAGGGAGCACGGTCCTCGTGGTCTTCAACGGCCTCAGGCTCCTGCGCACGGGGTCGGCGCGAAGCTCGTAGCCCGGGCGGAAGCGCCACGGAACGAGAGTGGAACGCCCGTCCGACTTCGTTTGACACGCCTCATCACAGGCGCCTAATTTCGAATCGTTCTTATTCCGGTTAACGGTCGGTAAATGGGAAGGGTCGCTCACAAGATGAGATCGAATACCGAGGGTAGTGAGCGCGTCCTGCGTCGAGCGCTCGAATCGAGCGGTCAGCGCTTCACGGAGCAACGCGCGGCGGTGTATCGTTTCCTCGCCGCGACGGATGTCCATCCGTCGGCGGACGAGGTCTTTCTGGCGGTTCGACGCCACCTGCCCGGCATCTCGCTGGCCACCGTATACAAGAGCCTCGAGACCCTCGTTGGGTGTGGTCTGGCCATCAAGCTGACCTACGGTGATGGCTCTGCCCGCTACGACGGGCGCACGGATCCCCACCATCACGCCCGTTGTCTGACGTGTGGCAAGGTCATGGACATCGCGGCGGACATCCCGGACCGGCAGTTCGATTCCCTTCGCCGCCGTGCAGAGGGTTTCCTGATCACCGGGTACCGCCTCGAACTCTCTGGGTATTGCTCGGCGTGTTCGCCGCATGGGGCCGCCGCGTCCGCCTGATGTCGGCCTCCCGAAGCCCGTGACCGCCGCCGGCACGCCTCGAGCCCCGGAACCCCCCACAAGGTTCCAGGGCTCTTTTCGTTCCGATGAAGCCACACGCGCCGCCGCTGGCATCGCTTCCGGGCCGATTCGCATGGTACCGGCCGCCGTAGCGGCCCCTCGCGACCCCGAAGACCTCGCCCTTCTGGTGACTTGGGCGGCGCGCGGGGGCCACCCGCTCTTCGCGCGGGGTTCGGGAACGGGCATGCCCGGCGGCAACGTCGGGCCCGGCATCTGCGTCGATCTGTCCGGATGGACCGACTCCGGGGAGATCGACACCGAGGCGCGTCGGGTGACGGTCGGTCCCGGCGTGATCGCCGCCCGCCTCGAGGAGGCCGCGGGCGCGCACGGTCTCCGCTTTCCAGCCCTTCCCTCCTCCGCCGGGCGCTGCACACTCGGAGGTATGCTGGCCAACAACTCCGCCGGCGTACACACGTTCCGCCACGGGGCGGTGCGTGACTGGGTCGACGCGCTCGAGGTGGTCCTCCCCGATGGAAGCCAGGCGACGTTGGAGCGGTCCGGCCCGACTCCCGACCTGGTGGCGCGCGCCCATGCCATCGCGACCGAAGCGTTGGGGCAGCGCGCGGATGGCCGGACGTCCGCAAGAACGCCTCCGGATACGCGCTCGACCGCTTCCTGCCCACAGCCGATCCGGTCGAGTTGCTGATCGGTAGCGAGGGCACGTTGGGCATCATCACGCAGGCGCGCCTCCGCCTGCAGGTGAAGCCGATGGACAGCGTGCTGGCGCTCATTCCGGTGCCGGAGTTGCGCATGCTCCCAGCGGCGATCGCCGACGCTGAAGCG
>JBBSOM010000314.1:0-4576 GCA_038259715.1 Longimicrobiales bacterium | reverse complement strand
GGTCATGTGCCTGGGCGCCTTCCTCGCGCTCCCGCTGGCGGTCCGGCAGGTCGACGGCTTCGGCTCGCTTCTCGACCTGGTCCAGTCGGCGCAACCGAGCGTCTTCGAGTGGGGCACGTTCCCGCCGTCGCTCCTGTTCACTTTTGGTCTGGCGTTCTTCCTCGGCTCCATCGCGACCCCGGAGAAGCTCGTGCGCCTTTATGCGATGAAGGACATGCGCACGATCCGTCGCGGCGTCTTCTTCGCGGTGGTCACGGTCACACTCCTGAATCTGGTGGTATTCCTGATCGCCTTGGCCGCGATCGTACTCTTCCCGGAGCTTCCCACCGGGGACCTGGCCATGCCCATGGTCGCGACGGCCGTCCTTCCGCCGGCGCTCGGCGCGATGATGCTCGCCGCGATCACCGCGGCCATGATGTCAACGGTCGATTCGCTGCTGATCGTCGCCGGATCCGCGCTTTCCGTCGACCTCTACCAGAACCTGATCGATCCCGAGGCCTCTCCTCGACGCCGTATGTGGGTCGACCGCATCGGCATCCTGGCGGTGGGCGTCGTGCCCGTGCTCCTCCTTTTGGGTGGCGTGGGGGAGGGCCAACTGGTGCAGTTCATCGTCCTGCTCTTCAGCGCCCTGATGGCCGCGAGCTTCGCCGTCCCCGTGGTCGGCGGCGTGTTCTGGCGGCGCGCGACCCGGGAGGGTGCGGCGACCAGCATCGTCGGCGGTGTGGTCACGGTGTTCGCCTGGAAGGCGTTCGGTCCTTCCTCGATCGATCCGGTGCTCCCCGGCTTTCTGGCGTCCCTGGGGCTCTGGTGGGGGGTCAGCCTGGTGACGCCGCCGCCACCCCACTCCGCCGTATCCCCGTACTTCGATCCTTGATCCTGAGCCAGCGCAACTCGATCTTCCCGTTCATGCAGACATCCAGACATCTTCGTACGGCGGCCCTGGTCGCCGCGCTCCTGGTAGCCGCCGCTTCCCCCGCCGCGTCGCAGGACGTCGCGTCGTACCGCGCCGCGGCCGATCGGATCATCCAGGCCGCGACCGCCGACCATCGAGCGTACGAGCGCCTCGGCGACCTGGTCGACCGTTTCGGGAACCGCATCTCCGGCTCGGCCTCCCTGGAGGACGCCATCGACTGGATCCTCGTCCAGATGAAGGGCGACGGGCTCCAGAACGTGCGTGGCGAGACGGCCATGGTGCCGCACTGGGTGCGCGGCGAGGAGTCGGCTGAACTGCTGCTGCCCCGGTACCGGAAACTGCCGATGCTCGGATTGGGAGGAAGCATCGCCACCCCTCCCGGTGGGATCCGCGCGCAGGTCCTGGTGGTCGGTAGCTTCGACGAGTTGACCCGGCGGGCTGACGAGGCGCGCGGTAGGATCGTGCTCTTCGACGCGCCGTTCACGAGCTACGGGGAGACCGTCCGGTACCGGAGGGACGGCGCCTCGGCGGCGGCGAAGGTGGGTGCCGTGGCCAGCCTCATCCGAACCGTGGGGGCGGCTTCGATCCAGTCCCCGCATACCGGGAACATGAGCTACGAGGACGGCGTGCACCCGATCCCGCACGCGGCACTCACGGTCGAAGACGCCGAGATGCTGCACCGCATGCAGGAGCGGGGCCAGCGCATCGAGATCCTCCTGAAGATGCAGGCCCAGACGCTCCCCGACTCACCGTCGCGCAACGTCATGGGAGAGATCACCGGTTCCGAGCACCCGGAGGAGGTCGTGGTCCTGGGTGGCCACATCGATTCCTGGGACGTCGGACAGGGGGCCATGGACGACGGGGGCGGGGTGGTGGCCGCGTGGCAGGCCGTGCTCCTGTTGAAGGAGCTTGGCCTGAAGCCGCGCCGCACGATCCGGGTGGTCGGGTGGACCAACGAGGAAAACGGGGGCCGCGGCGGCCAGCAGTACGCCAAGGACCACGCGAACGAGAAACACGTCGCGGCCATCGAGTCCGACGGAGGCGTCTTCTCGCCTCTGGGCTTCGGCTTCACCGGCTCGGACGAGGCCTTCCGGATCGTGTCCGGGATCGGCACGCTCCTGGAGGGCGTCGGCTCCGGGACGATCACCCGCGGCGGTGGGGGCTCGGACATCGGCCCGCTCATGGAGACGGGCGTCCCGGGGCTCGGCCTCAACGTCGAAGACACCCGTTACTTCTGGTACCACCACTCCGACGGCGACACCCTGGACAAACTCGATCCGGACGAGGTGGCCCGCTGTGTCGCGACGATGGCCGTGATGGCCTACGTGCTCGCGGACCTGCCGGAGGCGCTGCCGCGGTAGCGCGACACGGGCGAGGCGCGTCGAGCGAGTCGCGCCCGGCGTGGCGCCGAGCCCCTCACTGACGCATCCTTCGTTCATCAACGAATCCTTGACGGAGGAATGAAAGCATGGCGCAGTCGTTCGTGGCGCGCATGAAGGGCGCGGCCCTCCTCGACGTCCAGACCTTCGAGGAGGTCGAGCACGACTCGACCGCGACGCCGCAGGCGGCGGTCGTGGTCGCGTTGGTTGCGGTCGCCACCGCGATCGGGGCGTCACCTCTCGGCCTCTTCAGCTCGATCCGCGGCGCGTTGGCCGCGCTCGTAGGCTGGCTTGTCTGGGCCGGGATCACGTACCTCGTGGGCGCGAAGGTCTTCGGCGGCACCGCCACGTGGGGGGAGCTGCTGCGGACGATCGGGTTCGCACAGGCTCCCGGACTTCTTCTGGTCCTCGGCTTCTTTCCGCTCATCGGGGGCTTCCTCAACCTGCTGGTCCCGCTCTGGATGCTGATCGCCGGCTTCATCGCCGTCCGTCAGGCACTCGACTTCGGGAACGGGAAGACGCTGGCCACCGTCGTGATCGGGTGGGCGGCGTACGCGTGTTTGACCTTCTTCTTCTGAGCCGGGTCGATTCATATGGAGTTCGGCTGGAATCCGTCCACCTGGGTCTCGCTCAAGCCCTTCGGCCTGGGTGAGGAGAAACCGCACCATTTCCGCGACATGGCGCGGATCTGGTGGGAGAACCGCGACGAACTCGAGTACGCGACGCGCATCCTGCGGGACGGCGTGTGCGACGGGTGCGCGCTCGGTGTGTCCGGACTCCGGGACCACACGTTGGACGGCGTCCACCTGTGCACGGTCCGGCTCGAGTTGCTCCGTCTCAACACGATGGGTGCGCTGGACGCGGCGCTCCTCGAGGACGTGGAGTCGCTCCGGTCGCTTTCGGGCGAGGAGTTGCGCGCGTTGGGGCGGATCCCCTTCCCGATGGTGCGTCGGCGAGGAGACCCGGGCTTCACGCGCCTCGGCTGGGACGAAGCCCTCGACCTTCTGGCTGCCCGGGTTCGTGCGGTGGATCCCCGGCGTCTGGCCTTCTACCTGACCTCCCGGGGCATCACGAACGAGGTGTACTACGGCGTCCAGAAGGCGGCGCGCTTCCTCGGAACGAACAACGTCGACAACTCCGCGCGGATCTGCCATGCGCCGAGCACGACGACGCTCAAGCGTTCGCTGGGCGTGGCGGCCTCCACGTGTTCCTACACGGACTGGATCGGCACGGACCTGTTGGTCTTCATCGGTTCGCACGTGGCGAACAACCAGCCGGTGGCCACGAAATACATGTACCGCGCCAAGGAGCAGGGCACGCGCATCGCGGTGGTGAATTCGTTCCGTGAGCCGGCGATGGAGCGATATTGGATTCCCTCGATCTTCGACTCCGCGCTCTTCGGCACGAAACTCGCCGACCACTTCGTCGGGGTGCATCAGGGGGGTGACGTCGCGTTCCTCAACGGGGTCCTCAAGCACCTCGTCGAGGAGGACGCCGTCGATCATGCGTTCATCGATGCGCACACCACCGGGTTCGACGGAGTGGTGGCCTCCCTCGCCGGACAGACGTGGGAAGATCTCGAGCGGTACAGCGGCGTGAGCTCTGACGAGATGCGGCGCTTTGCCGGCCTGATCGCCGAGGCGAAGCGCGCGGTCTTCGTGTGGAGTATGGGCATCACACAGCATCGGTTCGGCGTGGACAACGTGCAGGCAATCGTGAACCTCGCCCTGGCACGGGGCTACGTGGGTCGTGAGAAGTGTGGCTTGATGCCGATCCGCGGCCACTCGGGCGTACAGGGTGGCGCGGAGGTCGGCGCTGTCCCCTGGAGCTTCCCGGGCGGTCGGCCGATGGGACCCGGGAGCGCTCGGGAGATGTCGGCGCTCTGGGGTTTCGACGTGCCGGACTGGCGTGGCCTGTCGGCGGTCGAGACCGTGCACGCCGCGCACCGGGGTGAGATCGACCTGCTCTGGGCCGTGGGGGGTGACTACCTGAGCACGTTGCCCGATCCGGCATATTGCCGCGAGGCGCTCGAGCGCGTGCCCTTGCGCGTCCATCAGGACATCGTGCTGGCGCACCAGATGTTCGTGGACCCGCAGGACATGGTGGTCGTCCTGCCCGCGACCACCCGCTACGAGCAGCCGGGTGGCGGTACGGAGACCACGACAGAGCGTCGCATCCTCTTCAGCCCGGAGATCCCGGGGCGGCGCATCGCGGAGGCGCGCACGGAGTGGCAGGTTCTGACGGAAGTGGCCGCGCGGGTGCACCCGGAGCGAGCCGACGCCAT